>CALLYL010000534.1 GCA_937859535.1 uncultured Myxococcales bacterium | reverse complement strand
GGCGCTGCTCGAAGTGCTGGACCCGGAACAAAATCAGGCGTTTGTCGATCACTACTTAGACCTGGATTACGACCTGTCCGACGTGATGTTCATTGCGACGGCGAACAACCTCCACTCGATTCCGCTGCCGCTGCAAGACCGCATGGAGATCATCCACCTGCCCGGTTACACCGAGTGGGAAAAGCTGGCGATCGCGCAGCAGTACCTGATTCCCAAAGAGCGCGAGATGAACGGCATCGCCAACGTCGCGCTCGATGTCAGCGGCGATACCGTGCGCGCCATCATCCACCACTACACCAAGGAAGCGGGCGTCCGTGGCCTAGAGCGGGAAGTCTCGACGGTGTGTCGCAAGGTGGCGCGGGAAGTGGTGCAAAAGACCCACGGGGGACGAGCCGCCGAGACGCTGCGCTTTCGGATCACCCAGCAGAACCTGCAAAAGTATCTCGGGGTACCGCGCTACCGATCGAGCCGGATCGAGGAAAAGGACGAGGTCGGTCTGTCGAACGGCCTGGCGGTCACGATGTTTGGCGGCGAGCTGCTCGCGACGGAAGTCAGCGTCGTTCCGGGCAAAGGCAAGCTGGTGCTGACCGGCAAGCTCGGCGAGGTCATGCAAGAGTCGGCGCAGGCGGCGATGAGCTACGTACGCTCGCGGGCGGATGCGCTGGGACTAGAGCGTGACTTTTACCAAAAGGTCGATGTTCACGTTCACTTTCCCGAGGGTGCTGTGCCCAAAGATGGTCCGTCCGCCGGCATCACGATGGTGACCAGCCTGGTGTCGGCACTGCTGCGACTACCAGTTCGACGTGATGTGGCGATGACTGGCGAAGTCACGCTGCGCGGTCGGGTGCTGCCGATTGGTGGTGTGAAGGACAAGATCCTCGCGGCGCATCGCGCAGGCATCTTTACCTGCATCATCCCGATCGAAAACGAGAAGGATCTGAAAGAGATTCCGGCCAAGGTGCTGCGCGAGATGACGATCATTCCCGTAGAGCACATGGATGCAGTGCTGCGCAACGCGCTGGTGCTGACCGATCCCGCGAAGTTTCTGTCAGAACCGTCGCAAGCCGTGGACTGGCGAACCGGACACCTGCCAGAGAGCGTGCAGTAGAACTCCCAAGTCACTGCGGCTTCATATGAGGCATATAAAATGCTTCATATGTCTCCCCGCTTCGCATGGTGACTGAGCTGTCTTCTGCGAAGCAGGGAGATTCCCACCGCGACTACTTTCCGATCAAGCGGCGTAGCTTCTGGCGATCGCTTTCAAACGTCAGCGACGACGTAAGCTGCATAAAGTTCTCAGGATCGACCGCACGCGGATACAGCGTCGATGCGATCTTGACCTGCTCATCTTCATGAGCTGAACGATCTGCGCGCAAGTGAAGTAGTAGCCGGAGTTTACGAGATCACGAACGTAGTTCTGTTTCTCGTCGCTAAACGACAGGCGCTGGAGCTGCGACAGAAGCGGTCCAAATTGCCCTGGGCTGACCGGCATGATCTGCGGCTGCTGATACACCGGAGGAGGCGGCGGTGGCTGTTGGTATCCCGGTGGCGGATAGTGTGGTTGCTGGTACACTGGAGGAGGCTGCGGCTGGGGCTGATACACAACCGGCGGAGGCTGTACCGGCGGGTTCGGCGGCATGACCACCACGGGCGGTGCCGATGGTCCGCCGCCTTCCAGCGGATCCCAGATCGGGCCCCGATAGACCGGCGGCTGATAGCCGGTTGGAGCACGATACTCACGCGGGACCGGAATTCCCTGGTATGGCCCGACCTTCTGCATCAGTTGCTCAAGCCGATAGCGCATGTGCTCGATGCTGCCGGAGACCCGGAACAGCACATCGGGATCGCGATCGAAAGAGCGGCCATTGAGCCCAGCCATGACGTAGAGACCCGACATCGCGGCGCGGCCTGCCTGGTGGACGTTTTCCTGATTCGACAGCACTCTGAGCAGGTTGATGCGAACCGCGACGATCTGCTGATGGATCTGCTGGCCGATCCGCTGGTCATCGCGCTCGCCGTTGAAGGCCTCGATCTGGGCCAGATCAATGAGCAGCGCGTGAACGCCGGGCCGCCGAATCGGGCGGGCCTCGACGGTGGAAACGGTGAAGCTGGCCAGCGACATCGGCAGTAAGCCGAGCGCTAGACCAAAAATCCAGGAACGAGGTCGCATGGTTGGCTCCTTACACAGGGTTTGCGGAACGTAGTGTGCCCAGATGGGACGATACCGCGCATCCGTTTCTTCAGTCTATGCCCAGCGAGATGTCCGTCGACCGACGCCATCCATTGGTATTGATTCGGCGATCGCGAAGGTCGGTCTCTGTCCCTTGACAGGCAGTTTTTTGAGCCTACAGTAGTTTCAATTGTTTCTGAAAGTTCAGCAAATGACCTCAGCCGTCCATACCTTTCAAGAGGCAGAGTTGCTGATCGCAGATGCGGTCGGAGACGTCATCGAGCATTGGGGGTTTCGCAAAGCCCTTGGCCGAGTTTGGACGGTGCTGTACCTGGCTGGCGAGCCGCTCTCGGCATCGGTGTTGACAGAGCGCCTGTCGATGTCATCCGGTGCAGTCAGCATGACCCTGACAGAGCTACAGGAATGGTCGGTGGTGCGGCGAGTATGGCGCCCTGGTGAGCGACGCGAGTTCTTTGAAGCAGAGACAGATCTGTGGAAGATGATCTCGAAGGTCGTGAGCGAGCGTGAGCGGTTCTGGGTACGCAGCGTTCGTGAGCGACTGGAGCAAGCCTGTGGACTGCTCAAGACCCTTCCCAATGAGGAAGGCAGAGTCGCCCTTCAGAAGACCAAGCTGCTGCTGTCGTTTGCGCAGCTTGCAGACAATGTGATTGATCGCTTCCTGGCCTCGCGGCGGGCGGACTTCACCGGCTTTGGACTATTAGAAAAAGCACATCGTACAGGGACTCCCGATCGACGGTAGAGATCGTCAGGAGTGTCCAGACAACGAATCGCAGTCAACAAAAACAGAGGCTCTTTTCCTAAAGATCCCTCTTTATCGATGGACTGGTGCCAAGTGGATGCGGAATCGCAAGTTCCCGAATCAGTAGATTCAGCCAAGGACGTGCTGTCGATCTTGTCGACCGTCTCTGCCAATCACAAAGTAGAGACCCTGGCGACTACGCTCAGTCAGCTACGACGCTGGATGGGATCGGATCTCGCAGAGGTCGAAGCCGGATTGGCTGCGATTGAACACCGCGACACGCCGGTTCATGACAGTGCGCGCCATCTCCTTTCTCAAAAAGGAAAGCGGCTGCGACCTCTGTGCGTAGCACTGGCGGCGCGAGTCGGCAGTGGCTTCGGTGCGACAGCGCGTGAACTGGCGATTGCCGTCGAGCTGGTCCACTCTGCCACCCTGCTTCACGATGATGTCATCGATCTGGGAGACAAGCGGCGCGGGGTTGATACGGCACGGGTGATCTACGGCAACGCCGGAAGCATCTATGCCGGAGACTGGCTGCTAGTCGATGCGCTGCGGCGGATTCAGCGGGTAGGAATCCCCGGATTGCTCGACAAAAGTCTGAGCGTTCTGCACGAAATCTTGGAAGCAGAGGCGCTTCAGCTCGCCAATCGCGGCAATGTCCGGGGCACGGTTGCGGACTACTTTCGGATCGTCGAAGGGAAGACCGCGAGCCTGTTTCGCTGGGCTCTGTTTGCGGGCGGCTGCGCGGGCGGAGTGTCCGCCGATCACTGTCTGCTGCTGGAGAGCTACGGACGGAATCTGGGCGTAGCGTTTCAAGTGATCGACGATGTTCTCGACTTGGCAGGAAATCCCGAGGTGGTTGGGAAGTCGCTGTTTGCGGATCTGCATGAAGGAAAGATGACCTATCCGCTACTGCTTGCGATCGAGCGCGCACCAACGCTCGGTGAAGAATTGGCTGCCGCGTGCGAGCAAGACGCGCTCTGTCTGGACCCACGTTTGGAACAACATCTGACGGCTGTGCTGTGGGAAAAGGGAGTGGTAGAGGAGTGTATTTCTTTGGCGCGACTGCGCTCTGCAGAAGCCATCGCGGCCCTTGCGCCGCTGCCTTCATCGCGGGCTCGCTCGGCGCTGGAGCAGGTTGCCTTGGCACTTGTACACCGTGAAAAGTAGAGGCAACACATGATCGTTTCACTTCGGGAAGATGCAGACCCTCAGGCTGTGAAGCGGGAGCTTGCCTCCTTGGGACTGTGGGTTGCGTCGATGGAGCGCGGAGTCGGCAGCGGCGGAATCCAGTTCGTGGTGGCCGCCCATTCCACGGGAGTTGACCCGTCAGCAGTTGCGCAGATTCAAGGAGTCGGCAGTGTCTCTGTACCCATTCCTGAACATCCACGCATCGACAATCAGGGGCCGCAAGTTCTGGTCGCAGGCCACGCGATCGGCGGGAATCATCCGACGCTGATGTGTGGGCCTTGCAGCGTTGAATCGCCGGAGCAGATCGACGCAATTGCGGCGCGCCTGGCCCCCTTGGGAGTCACGTTTCTGCGTGGTGGCGCGTTCAAGCCGCGTAGCTCTCCGTATAACTTTCAAGGACACGGTGATCCGGCGCTGTCTTGGATGCGAGATGCCGCCACCAAGTACGGTCTGCGCGTCGTGACCGAAGTTCTGTCCGAGCACGATGTGACCGCTGTGGCAGAGCTTGCGGATCTGATTCAGATTGGCTCGCGCAACATGCAAAACTTCGCGCTCCTCAAGCGTGTTGGACATGTTGGGAAGCCGGTGCTGCTCAAGCGGGCGATGTCGGCCACCATTGATGAGTGGTTGCTCGCGGCAGAGTACCTGCTTCATCATGGATCGAGCGGTGTGGTGCTCTGTGAGCGCGGGATTCGCGGCTTTGACCCGTCGACGCGAAATCTGGTCGATCTGACTGCGGTGGCGCTGCTCGCCAACGTCCACAGGCTGCCAGTGATTGTCGATCCTTCGCATGGAACGGGCCGGCGCGATCTGATTCTGCCGCTGGCTCGTGCTGCTTTGGCCGCTGGTGCGGCGGGCGTCATGATCGAAACCCACGATGATCCGGGGCGAGCGCTGAGCGACGGACCACAGGCTCTGCGTGCGGAGGAACTGCAATACGTTCTGCAAAAGCTGCAAGCGGTGACACGATGACCAAACAGAGTCCTGTTCCGACCGCCGCAGTGAATGAAGGAGTGCGCGAAGGCAGCGGCCAGATGTTTGATGGCATTGCCGATCGCTATGATCTATTAAACCGGATCATCTCTTTGGGAATCGATCAGCGCTGGCGCAAAAAGACCGTTGCTGCGCTCCTGCTCGCTCCCTCTCATCGGGTGCTGGATCTGGCGACCGGGACCGCCGATTTGGCGATGATGGTGGCGCGAACCGAGCCGCGAGTGCAGGGGGCCGAAGTCGATCCCTCCAAGAAGATGCTTGCAGTTGGTGATCGCAAGATCACCGAGTCCGCGCTTGGCAATCAAATCACGCTGATCGAAGGCAATGCAGAGTCTTTGCCGTTCACTGACAGCTCGTTTGATAGCGTCTGCATGGCCTTTGGGATTCGCAACGTTCCCGATCGTCCGAAAGCCCTGCGCGAGATGGCGCGGATCACCAAGCCCGGTGGTCGGATTGCGATTCTGGAGCTGGCAGAGCCTAAGCAAGGAGTCATGGGGGGGCTGGCCCGCTTCCATGTTCACAGCGTGGTGCCGTGGCTGGGATCGCTTTTGTCGGGGTCTGCGGAGTATCGCTACTTGCAGCGCTCGATCGCCGCGTTCCCCGATGCGCCGGAATTTGCCAAGCTGATGTCGGCGTGCAACCTGAAGATGCTTTCCGTTGAGCCGCTGACATTTGGGGTGGCAACGCTGTATGTTGCAACCCCGAGCAAGGAATCCTAATTCGTGCGAGCGCTGCTACAGAACCTGCAAAAGGAATCAGATGGAGCGGCTGGTGATCCGCTATTTGTTCTGACGGCGCGGTGCGTGATTCGCTCTCCGTTGGGCTGTTCGGCGCTCACCGCTGCGGGGCTCCCTGGTCCGCTGTGGTACTGGGCACCACCGGACTCCCGGTCCACATCGTTTACCGTGGCTGGAATGGGCGAGGCGGCGCTTCTGGGAGTCGATGGGAACCGTACGGTCGACGCGCTGCAAAGGGCTGCGGATTTGCTGTTTCGCAGCGTCATCGAACAGCGCCAATCGGGCTGTGAGTCGGCCCCGCGACCTCGGCTGTATGGTGGCTTTCGATTTGACGCGAGACTACGTGATGAACCACCCCTTGCGAACCCTGCGACCGCAAAAGTCCAGGCCGCGCTTGAGCTTGATCCGTGGCACTCCTTTCGCGATGCCAGCTTTGCACTGCCACGCTGGCTGGTTCTCCGCTCCGATTCCCATAGCTTCCTTCAGCTTGCGATCCGCGCCAGCGAGCTTGTCGATGTTGGCCAGATCGAGTCCGAACTCGAGGCGGTCGAGCGTGCCCTGTCAAGCGATGACGGAACAGTTGGGAATTCGCCGGTGGTGATCCAGCGCGAGGATCTGTCTTGTGAGCGCTATGCCGCGATCATCGAAGCAGCGCTGGCCGAGATTGCGCACGGAACATTCGTGAAGGTGGTTCCCGCCCGACGGAGCATGTTGGAGGCGGACCGAGCGTTTGATTCCCAGCAAATATTACGCTTATTAGAAGATTCTTATTCTGGATGCAACCGATTTGCAATAGAGCGGAATGGCGCTGTCTTTTTGGGCGCAACCCCAGAGCTGCTGATTGAAAAGCGCGGTCGTACAGCTCGGACGGAAGCGCTGGCCGGAACCAAGCCTCGGGGACTTACCAGCGACGATGAATTGGTCAAAGAGTCCTTGCTTGGTGATGACAAAGAACGGCGCGAGCACGCGCATGTGATCACTGCGATCGTCGATTCACTGCGTGAGTGCGGGGTGAGTGAGCCGGTGGTAGCTGCAACTGGCTTGCGTTCTTTGCGCAATGTCCATCACCTGTGTACGCCGATTCAGGGAGAGCTGGAAGCAGATCAGCACGTGCTTCGGCTACTGGCTGGCTTGCATCCGACCCCGGCGGTGTGTGGGCTGCCGCGAGACCGAGCGGCGAGCTTTTTGGCCGAGCATGAGCCGGTAAACAGAGGGCTCTACGCCGCACCCGTGGGATGGTTTGATGCAGCCGGAGATGGCGAGTTTTGGGTCGCGATTCGCTCTGCACTGATCTACCAACAGCGAGCGTGGCTCTATGCGGGGGCGGGAGTCGTAGCCGGTTCGGTGCCGCACAAGGAATACCACGAGACGTCGGCCAAGCTGCGGGCGATGCTTTCTGTGCTGGGAGTCGTGTCGTGAGCGCTAGCGATCTGCACAGCGCTTGGGCGCGCCTGTTTGTTTCGACGCTGGCCAGTGCCGGAATCCGGGATGTTGTGGTAAGTCCTGGATCGCGATCGACCCCGCTGGCGCTGGCCTTTGCACAAGAGCCGCGCATCCGAAAACACATCGTGCTCGATGAACGGGTCGCGGCGTTTTTTGCGCTGGGACAGGCAAGGGTGAGTGGTCGTCCTAGCGCACTCCTTTGTACTTCGGGAACGGCTGGGGCCCACTATCTACCGGCGGTGATTGAAGCGGCGCAGAGTCATGTGCCGATGTTGATTGTGACTGCCGACAGACCGTGGGAAGACTACGATTGTGCGGCGGCGCAGACCATCGATCAGCTCAAGCTGTTTGGGAACTTTGCACGCCATTACGCGGAACTCGGTCTTCCTGATCCGGCTCCTTCTGCGCTCCGAGCTGTGGTGCGGATCGCCGCACAAGCGGTGCATACAGCACGCACTCCGGTTCCCGGTCCGGTTCATGTGAATGCGCGGTTTCGCAAGCCGCTCGATCCGATGGAGCATGCTAGCGAAGAGCCTTGGAATCGCTTGGTCAACCAGTTGATTCATCGCGGTGCTCCGACGGTTCTTCCTGCCCACCGTGCGATTGATCCAGAGGCCGTGCTTGCGCTGTCCCGTGTCTGTGAAGGGGTGCAGCGGGGGGTGATTGTCTGTGGTCCAGCGTGGTGCGGCAGTCGTGAGGAAGATTTGCGGCGGGCCGTGCTTGCGCTGGCTGACAAGACCGGATTTCCGATCTGGGCGGAAGCCACCAGCGGCGTTCGTTTCGGTACGGGATCACAGGTTTGTGGAGGATTTGACGCGGCACTGCGGAGTCCTAGCTTTCGCAAGCAGCAGCGACCAGCGCTACTCATCGAGCTGGGAGGCCCGGTGGTGTCGGCGGCGTATGGGCAGTACCTGGCCGAGCATCCTGATTGTCAGCGGGTGGTGATTGCTCCACATGGTTGGAATGATCCGCACGGCAGTGCATCGCTTCTGATCTTTGGCGATCCGGCAGAGCTACTGACTCGGGTGGCGGACAGACTCCCAATTCGCACTCCTGATTCGGCGTGGCAAGCGGTGTTTTCCGAAGCCGAGCGCCGGGTTTGGAAGGTGGTGTCGTCGAGTCTTTCGGAGGCGGTGTTTTCCGAAGGCCAGATCGCGCAAGCCGTCGTCGATGTTCTTCCCGCAGATTCCACCCTGGTGATTGGCAATAGTCTGCCCGTACGCGATCTCGATCTGTTTTGTCGACCAAGTGCAAAGCCGCTGCGGGTGCTGCACCAGCGGGGTGCCAGCGGCATCGATGGACTCATCGCCGGGGCGGCTGGAGCGCGGAGTCTGCTCGAGCGACCCCTGGCGCTGCTACTGGGCGACCTGAGCGCGCTTCATGATCTGGGCGGACTGGGTGTGCTGCGGGCGGTGTCCGGTCCGCTGGCGATCGTGGTTGTTCAAAACGGTGGCGGACGGATTTTTGAGCAGCTTCCGATTGGGAGCAATTCCGTTGCTCGTCCGTATTTCGGGTCACTGTTCCTGACCGCTCAGGATGTGGATTTTTCCCATGCGGCGGCGGCCTTTGCGATTCCGTTCCTGCGGGTATCCGACCTGTCCGCACTGACGTCGGCGCTTGAGCAAGCGATGTCATCGAACCGGCCGCTGCTGATCGAAGCGGTCGTTCCTGGCGAAGATGGGGTCAAACGCCGAAAGCGCATCTATGGACAGTTGGCGACGGAGTTGGCACAATCGGATGGCGGTCTGGGGGCGTCGATTGCGACTCCCACAGAGACTCTGCCCGGTGTGTTTTGGCATGGCTTTTTGGGGTCTCCCTCACTCTGGCAGCCGATCGCGAAGCGGCTTGGGGGTTCCTATACAAATGACTATCTTCCCGGTCATGGACTGTCACCGTGGCTGATTTCGGATGCCGACTTTTTCGCGGTGGTCGATGCGCTGGTGGCACAGATTCCCCATCAACGCTTTGCGCTGCATGGCTACTCGCTTGGCGCGCGCTTGGCGCTCGCTGCGGCACTTCGGCATCCCCACAGAATATCGAGGCTCACGCTGGTTGGGGTCGACCCAGGAATTGCAGATCCCAGCGCTCGCGCTACGCGAATCAAGTGGGAGGATTCGCTGATCGACAAGCTGCTCACCCAAGGACTTCCGGAGTTTGTGAAACAGTGGGAAGAGTTGCCCCTGTTTGACTCCCAACAGCGACTGTCTGCGGAGGCCCTGGCAGCGCAGCGAACGGCCCGACTTGGACATCAGCCACAGGCGCTGTCCTGGGTGCTGAGAACGCTGGGAACCGGACGGATGCCGGATCTGTGGCCGATGCTACCGTCACTGAGCGTCCCCACCCTTGTGCTTACCGGTGCGCTCGACCAAAAGTTTTCGACGATCGGGACCGAGCTTGCGAAGCGGAGTTCCTATGTCACTCATCAACTGGTTGCGAACGCAGGTCATAACTTGATCGTGGAAGTACCCGATCTGGTGTGCTCTGAGTTGCAGTCGAAGATTCCCTTTCACGACCATCACGGAGCATCTAATCCATGAGCGAGACACAGTGGAAGTCCGTTGACAATCTGGGCTTTCAGGACATCAAGTACGAAAAAACAGACGACGGAATTGCCAAGATTACCATCAACCGTCCAGAGGTTCGCAACGCCTTCCGTCCGCGCACCGTAAAGGAGCTGTCGATCGCGTTTACCGATGCGCGTGATGATGGGGATATCGGTGTCGTGATCCTGACCGGCCAAGGGAATGAAGCGTTCTGTTCCGGCGGCGATCAGCGCGTCCGTGGACAAGGTGGTTACGTCGGTGAAGACGGCATTCCGCGACTAAACGTGCTGGATGTGCAGCGCCAGATCCGCACGCTGCCGAAGCCGGTGATCGCGATGGTGGCGGGCTACGCGATTGGTGGCGGACACGTCCTGCACATGCTCTGTGATCTGACGATCGCCGCAGACAATGCGCGGTTCGGACAGACCGGTCCCAAGGTCGGGAGCTTTGATGGTGGCTATGGCGCTTCCTACATGGCGCGGATCGTTGGCCAAAAGAAGGCTCGCGAGATCTGGTTTCTCTGTCGTCAATATGATGCCCAGCAGGCGCTGCAAATGGGGCTCGTCAACACCGTCGTCCCGCTCGCCGAACTGGAGACAGAGACGCTCAAGTGGGCTCGGGAAATGCTGCAAAACAGCCCGACCGCACTGCGCTTTCTGAAGGCTTCTCTGAACGCTGACTGCGACGGTCAAGCGGGTCTTCAGGAGCTGGCTGGGAGCGCCACGCTGCTGTACTACATGACCGAAGAAGGGCGCGAAGGAAAGGAAGCCTTCCTAGAAAAGCGGAAGCCCAACTTCAAGAAGTTCAAGCGGTTTCCATGAGCCAGCAAACAGTGCCTTCAGGCGTTGCCAAGGACTCGCTACGAGCATGGCTTCTGGCCACCCGTCCAGCGACTCTTACCGTCGGATTGATCCCGGTGGTCATCGGCACGGCAGTCGCTCATACGATGCACGCGATGCGACTTCTGCCCGCGCTGGCGGCACTGTTTGGCGCGGTCTTCATTCAGATCGGTACGAACCTCGCTAACGATGTGTTCGACTATGAAAAGGGTGCCGATACCGCAGAACGACTGGGACCGCTGCGGGTCACCCAAGCGGGTCTGATTGCACCCCACAACGTCCGTTTGGGAATGTACATCAGTTTTGCGCTGGCGACGGTGATGGGGATCTATCTAACCTGGGTGGCAGGGCCGTATGTGCTGCTCATCGGGGTGCTGTCGATCGCTTCCGGTATTGCCTACACCGGGGGTCCGTATCCGCTCGGATATAATGGACTGGGTGATCTGTTTGTGTTCGTGTTCTTTGGCCTGGTAGCGGTCTGTGGTACCGTGTTTGTCGAGGCCGGGCGGCTCTCTGTTCTGGCCTTCTATGCGGCGCTACCGGTCGGCGCGCTGGCCACGGCGGTGCTGGTCGTGAACAACCTGCGCGATGGACCCACCGATGTCAAAGCAGGGAAGAGAACGCTGGTGGTGCGCTTTGGTCGGAGCTTTGGAGTGGCGGAGTATTGGGTTCTACTGGCCACTGCGTTTGTGATACCGCTCTATCTGTGGGTGTCGGGTCAGCTTGGACGAGCAGCTCTGCTTCCGCTGCTCAGTCTTCCGCTGGCGGTTCCGCTGTGCCGGTCCGTGCTGCGCGATCGGGGTGCACCCCTGAATCGAACCCTGGCGCAGACGGCGCGTCTGCTGTTGGTGCATGGACTCCTGTTTGCGTTGGGAATCGTCTTGTGAGCCGCGCTTGGCCAAGACTCGCTCTGGGGGAACTCCGCATCACTGGCTCGCGGATCCAGGTGATGGAAGGGGAACTGCGCGAGTCGTTTGCCAATGCCAAACAGACCTGGTCTCATCGCAGTGGAATCGTCTTGGAGATCTGGGATCACAAAGGTGAGCGAGGAGTGGGTGAAGCCTCTCCACTCATCGGACACAGTTCAGAACTCCTGTCTGACTGTATCGCGGCGCTGACCGATATCGAGCAGCGGATTACGGGGTATGATGCCGATGGCTGGCCGCTGTGCCCGTGGCTCGATTCTGTGGCGGCAGCGCGCTTTGCGTGGGAGTCGGCGCTGTGTGATCTGCTGGCACGCTCACGAGGGGTCAGTGTCGCGACCATGCTCGGTGAACAGCAGCGGGCGGCGATTCCGCGCAACGCCGTGGTGAGCAGCCTGGCCGAAGCCCGAGCTGCGATCGAGCGGGGAATCCGTACCCTGAAGGTGAAAGTCGGAAGACCAGAAAAAGAGGCAGATGAAGAGCTTCATATGCTTCGAACGCTGCGACACGAGCTGGGCCAAGACTTTGTGCTACGGCTGGATGCCAACGGGGTGTTTACTGCCGGTGAGGCCCACAAACGGCTGGCCCAGTATGCCGAGCTTCACCCGCAGTTTGTGGAGCAACCGATCTCGGTGCAGAGCCTGGCAACGCTGGGAGTCTGCGCGGTACCCTGGGCTGCGGATGAGTCTCTGATAGAGGGTGCACAAGTGGACCGTTTGCTTCATGCGCAGGGATGTGTGGCCTGGGTTCTGAAGCCGGCGCTGCTGGGACTGCGGCGGAGCAGAGAGCTGGCCTTGCTTGCGCAATCACACGGATTGGGAGTGGTGGTGACGCATCTTTTTGATGGTCCGATTGGACTGGCGGCTGCGTGCGAGCTGGCTCTGTCGCTTCCGAGTGCGCCTTTGGCGTGTGGACTGGATCGACATCTGGGACTGACAAGCTGGCCCGACGTGGCCAATCCCCATCACCTGCGGTCTGATGCCGAGATCACGCCAAGCGGTGGGGTGGGTCTGGGATTTGGAAGAGCTGGTGTGCCTTGGAACTGAGTGTCCGTAAGGCTGCGGCAGAGTGCGGCGGTCGGATCGCTGTGGTGCTAGAAGATCACACGCTGTCTTATGCAGAGCTGGCAGCGAAGGTGGCCGGAACCTGTGCCGAACTGACTCGCAGAGGACTGGATTCTTCGACGCTGGTGGCGATTTGTGCGAGCAATCGCGGCCCGACCTTGATTGCGGTGCTGGCCTTCATAGAGCTTGGGATTCCGTTTGTCGCAGTGCATCCCCGCTGGACGGAGCGCGAGGTGGCCGTGGTGATGAGCGATGCCAACCCGCGCTGTCTGTTTGGTGATGCGGAGGTGGACTCGCTGATGGTCGGAACTTCCATCTGGACCGACTCTGCATGCGAGATTCCTGGCGCTGCCCCACTGGCAATTCTGTATTCTTCTGGGACCAGTGGCACTCCCAAAGGCGCGATCCTATCGCGGTCGGCTTTTGTGGCAAGCGCGCAAGGGAGTGCGGAAAATCTGGGCTTTTTCGAGGACGATCGCTGGCTTCTGTGTCTACCTCTGTGTCACATTGGCGGCCTGTCGATCGTGATGCGCTGTCTGCTGGCGCGTAGTACGGTGGTACTTCTGCCTCGCTTTGATGCGCAAGCAGTGCTGGCTGCGATCGTACGGAATCGGGTGACGCTGCTTTCGGTGGTGCCGGTGATGCTACAGGGTCTGCTCGATGCCGATCGAGAAGGAGTGCTGCGCTCGGTTCGTGCGGTTCTGTCGGGCGGAGCGGCCACTCCGCTGTCGCTGCTCACGAGGGCGGTTGGCGCGGGCGTGAATGTCCTGACCACCTACGGACTCACGGAGGCGTGCTCTCAAGTAACGGTTCAGAAATGGAAGCCGACCGCTGTGGTTCGTAGCGGATCTGGCACTCCTTTATCTGGTTTGGAGCTGTCCATTCGCGGCGAAGAGGGCACTGCGCTCGTACCCAATACGGTGGGTCGAGTCTGGGTGCGGGGTCGCAGCATGATGACCGGCTATGTTGGGAAGGAGCCGCTTGGTGACGGCTGGTTTGATACCGGCGATTTGGGCGAGCTGGATGATGAGGGGGTGCTGCTGGTTCATTCGCGACGGATGGATCTGATCGTGACTGGCGGGGAAAACGTCTATCCGGCAGAAGTCGAGCAGGCCCTGCTACTGGTTCCGCACGTGCGGAGCGCGGTGGTGTTTGGGGTTCCTGATCCACAGTGGGGTGCGGTGGTAGCGGCGGCGATTGTGGTGCTTCCTGAGTTTCAGGAGTCCTCGCTGACAGATGTAATCAACCGCTCTCTGGCCTCGTTTAAGCGACCGCGCCTGTGGGTCACGGTGGATGCAATCCCCCAGCTTGCGAACGGCAAGATCGATCGGCGCACAGCGATCGCTGAGTTTACTCCTCTGCTGCGGAAGTTGCGTGCTTAGGTAGGTAGGCGTTGCGCAGCTCAGTGGGTACCGGCCGTGGTCGGAAGGTCTTGCGATCAATCACCACATGGACGGTTTTTCCAACTGCATGAACGCGTACCGGATCGGCTCCTGAGACAATTTGATGATGGATGGTCACCGACGTGTCTCCGACCTCTCCGTGAACGATTTCAGCGCGAACATGATCGCCAAAACGGAGCGGAAATTTGTAGTCGGCCTCGGCGTGTGCGAGCGGAGCGCCCCATACGCCGCCAGCGATCACTGCTGGTAGACTCACTCCGCGATCGTCGAGATGCGCGACAAAGGCGTTGTGAAAGTAGTCGAACACCCGTGCGAAAAACACGATTCCTGCTGCATCAATGTCTTGAAACGACACGATCATCGGTAACGAGTACAGAGGCTTGCTCATGGTTGATTCCTGGTTGCTGGATTCCCGCCAGCAGAGATCATGAGTGGGTTTTGTTCGGTTTCAGGGTGGACTGGCGGTAGATGTCGACGCCAAAACTGCTGCTGCGCGGCCGCTTGGTATTCAAAGAAGCGACTCCCATCGACGTACTGTGCTCCCACTGCTTGCGCAAACTCGCGGCCCGGTGAGTCTGCGGAATAGTTTAGGTCGAACACCAGTTGAGGCCGCAGCCAGGGTGGCGGAGCGTTGCGATAGCGACTGCGACCCACGGACCAGATCACAGCAGAAATGTTAGGAGGATGGTCTGGCAGCAGCAGCTCAGGTTGGGAGGTGCGTACTTTCCCAGTTCTCGCTGATAGAAACAGGGCCGATGGAAAGACACTCTGTAGCAGCGAAAGGAGTCCGCCTCCGCCGAATACTGCCAGATTGGGAATTGCGCCGAGGACTCCTGATTGGTCGCGGAGTGTGTCTCTCCACGATGCACGCAGACCGGTGCCATCTGTGCTACAGCCGATGACATTTCCGTTGTGGTGAACCACCATGGTGTTGCCCGCGTCCTGAGGATCCTGCGCATCGATCACTTCCCACGCTCCTCCCATCGCCACGATCGATTCTCGAAGCCAGGTTTTCAGCGGAGAAGTCACCGCTGCGGCGCGCAGTCCGAGGTCACGCAGCACCGATAGCACATCGCAAGAACGTAGATCCTCATCCGTGATTCGGACTTTGAGGACCGGCATTCCGTACCGCGCAAAGAACTGCGCGTGATATTCGGGTGTGCGGCTGTGTTCGACCGGATTGCCCAGAATCGCGGCGAAGGGAATGGGCGCTGTGTTGGGGATCGGAATCTGCTGGCGCGACGTCCACTCTGCTGGTGCTGGCTGATCAGGAACAAGAGG
The DNA here is from genome assembly GCA_937859535.1 of uncultured Myxococcales bacterium. Lineage (GTDB taxonomy): Bacteria > Myxococcota_A > Polyangia > Palsa-1104 > JAEUJZ01 > JAEUKA01. The sequence goes on along the minus strand of CALLYL010000534.1, from coordinate 8,260 downwards.
TGAGTCCAGATCGCGCAGAAAGTGCAGGAGCTGCTGGTTTGCGGTAAGGAGTCGATAGAAACGGAATCGTCCAGAACCGTCGCTGGCAATTGGCAGAAAGATGTGTCGCTGTGGATTCTGAAGTCGCCACCTGTGGCCGTCCCGCAGCTCTGCCAAGTTGGCAATAGGAATCGCAACCTTGATGATCTGAGGCTCTGGAATCTCCGCAGTCAATCGATCGAGCAGAGCAGAAACCGACTCCTGATCCGTCCGAGTGTGGCATGATCGAAACAGCTTCAGCGTCAGAGAATTGGCAATTTTGGCGGCAAGCGCTGGTGGCATTTCACCCAGCTCGCAAGCGACATCCAGCAGTGCGGGGGCCAACAAATCGACCAGCGCAACCTGATCAGTCCGTGGTCGTCGCAGGCTTAGGAGTGTCTGCTCCCGGGGAAGTGCATGGGCACACTGGGTGAGTTCCTGATCGGTTAGCAGATCGTCGCGCAGCTCAACAAAGCGGAGTCCTTGCTCTAGCAGTCGGCGGCACCGCTGTAGTGCTTCTGTCAGGTTCCGCAGTGGTCCCAAGCAGAGCGTTGCGGTGGCACCGCGATATGCTTGTGCAGACGCTGTCATGGCAGCGAGAATCTAACAGATTTGGAAAGGTAGGAGGAATCGGGAGGGATTCACTGGGCCGCCAGATCTTCGCTGGCAGCGGGAGTGTCGGTGAGGATACAAATCACGTTGGGCTTGATGCCTCGGGCGGTACGAAAGGCGTTGCGGACTACGCGTCCGAGCGCTCGCTCCAGGTCGTGCAGATCGGGTCCGCCGTCGGGGGCTGCATCGAGAACCGAACCTAGGACAGACTCGGCCTGTTGCGCCGCGTGGTCGCAGAGTGCTTGAAGCTTCGGGCCCTTATCGCTGATGCCCACCGTACGGACGCTCAAGCGACGAGGCTGTCCATGGACAGCGGCGACGATGGCAAGACCGGTGTGGGCCAGCAGTCGTCGGGTACGCAGTGTTTCTGGACCGACTTCACCAACAGTGGTTCCTTCAATGGCGACCCCGGGGCTGGGCAGATGGTCGACGACCTGGGCGCGCTCGCCAAGCTCAATCACATCGCCGTTGAACTGACATAACGCGGGGATTCCAAGGCTGGCGGCGATATCTGCGTGGGCTGCAAGCTGGCGCGGGCCGCCGTGAACGGGCAGTAGCGTTTTGGGTTGAAAGGTCTCCAGCAGCCAGCGTAGCTCATCGCGATAGCCGTGACCGGAGACCGCGTAGAGCGGGCCCGAGATGACCGAAATGCCATGCGAAACCAGCTTGTCCGCAAGTCGCGAGACGGGTCGTTCGTTGCCGGGAATGGCGCGGGCTGCCAGCACCACCGTGTCACCCGCTTGCAAACGAAGCTTGCCAAACGCGGCCCCCGAGTTCGGTTCCAGCGCAGCGACCAGTTTACCCAGTGCTGCGACGGACTCGCCTTGGGTGCCCGTGCATAGCATCGCGACTTGTCGACGAGGAAGCAGCGCCGCTTCGTCCGGAGTGCACAGCAGCGCTTGCGACAGCTTGAGCGCTCCGACGGACTCTGCGGATTCGACGGCGTCGTGAAGTCCGCGACCGAGAAGGCAAAGCCGTCGCCCATGCAGCTCGCAGCTTCGCGCAAAGTGGCTGATCCGCTCGATGTGCGATGAAAATAGCGTGACCGCCACTCGTCCAGAATTGTTGGCGAGCACCGCTTTGAGCGATTCTTCAACGATCTTTTCGTCCCCGGAGTTGCCGGTCGATAGTGCATTGGTGCTATCCCCGACGAGAAGATCGATCGGCGGCAATGGACTTGGTCTTGGCTCAAAGCGCACCGTCTCCGCCACCACTTTGTAATCGCCGGTATGCAGGACGGTGCGTGTTTCGGCTGGAAGCGGAGACGGTAGCGTTAACATCCCGTTGCCAAACGGGTCCAGTTGCGATGGCCGTAGCGGACCGCAGAGCAACAGCGAACAGGCCTCGGGAATCGAGTGTGGCACTGCGAGTGGCACCACCACCAAGCCCTGGGGATCGATATCTTCCGACGGTGAGGCCGCAGACAGATGCAGTGGCTGACCTGGCGTGAGAGGGCGCGGGTCGAACAGCTTCGCTGCCACGCCGTTCCGACGCAGACGATTGTGACAGAGCCGCAGCGCCAGCGGTCTTCCATAAATGGGAATCGCCATTTCTAGCGTTCGCAGCAGGTGATAGACCGCGCCGACGTGGTCCTCGTGTCCGTGCGTCAAGACCACCGCAGAAGGAAGCCCAAAACGCTCGAACAGCGCCGTCAGATCGCACACAAAGTGATCGACGCCGGGGGCCAAATCGTCGGGCATTTGAATGCCGCAGTCGACAAGAACCAGCGTTTTCGCGCATACATACGCGGTCAAGTTGCGGCCAAACTCTCCACACCCACCGACTGGAATCACGAACATGAGGGGCGGACACTAGCAGCGGCCCGCCAACACGTAAAGCCCGCTACCGGCTAGGCCAATGTGTCTGGGCTTGCTGTGGGGCGGTAACCTGTGCTCAAAATGCGCCGTAGCGATGAATCAGACCCTGACCGAAGACCAGTTGACGACGGCGATCCGCGACCCACAGCTTCGACGCTGGGCACTCGTAAATGGCAAACTCTATCGCGAGTATCAGTTCGCGTCGTTTGTCGAGGCGTTTTCATTCATGACCGCCGTGGCGCTGCATGCCGAGGCCATGAATCACCATCCCGAGTGGACCAATGTCTACTCGCGAGTCAACGTGTCCCTGTCGACGCACGATGTCCAAGGCATCACCGAGCTGGACGTGCAGCTTGCTCGTCACATCGAGAAGCAGGCAGCCGGACGAACTTTGGGCTAGCGAGGGAGCTTGTTTTACAAAAGGTTGGGCATCGCTCGCATGCGCTGGCGTAGGCTGGGTCGATTGTTGGTGGCGTCCACGATGCTGGTGGCGACATCAGCGCTGGCTGCTGACGACGAGCCATCTGAGTCCAGCAAACCAAGATCGCAGATCGATGTCCTTGGGGCTGTCAACCTGTCGCGTTCGACGGTCTGGGATAGCCCGCGTTCGACTTCGGCAGTGCTTCGAGACGAGCTGCGCGTCCGTCCGCCGCGAATGAGTGGTGAGACCCTCGATTTCGAAGACGGCGTAACGGTCCAGCGGCCAAGTTACAACACAGCGCTGCCTTCGATGCGCGGTCTGGGTGATGCGCGGGTACTTCTTGTCGTCGATGGTATCCGTCTAAACACCACCACGACCAGCAGCTTGCCGTCGGGTCTGTCCAACATCAACCTCGTCGATCCGTACTTGCTGGAGTCGGTCGAAGTGGTGCGTGGACCTGGCCTGGCTACGTATGGCAGCGACGGGCTTGGAGGCACGGTTTCGTTACGGACTCGACGCCCGGTGGCGATCGTTGGTGCCAACCTGGAAATCAATGCTGGCACTCGTCTGAGTTATTCCAGCTACGATCAGTCGTTTTCCGGCAGCCTCTCGGGCGGCGGTCGCTGGGGACGCTTTTCCGCCGAGACAGCTTTTTCAGCCCGCCACTTCAATGACCTGAGCGGCGGTTACAAAGCGCCGACGGTGCCGCTTACTTCGTTCAGTGATGGCGGCTTGTATTTCGGGGTGAGTGCCGACACCGGTCATGGCAACGTGCTGCTCGTCTACCAAGGCGGTCGCCAGTACGACGGACTGCGCAGCGAGCGCAGCGTGACCGACGATCTGTACCTGCTCACCGAGTTGGCGCGAGACCTGACCTACCTTCGCTATAGCACCAGCATCGAGATCGCCGATTCCTCGGTTGATGTAACAGCGACGGCTGCATATCAGCGACTGTCGGAACAAGCGGCGCGCACGCAGGTGATCATCGACCGCGTCGATCGATTGAGCAATCGCGACGATGTCCTGTCGCTGAGCGCCAATGTTCGGGCCGATCTCGGTCGTGGTGGTCGACTCGCGGCGGGCTTTGACGGCTACTTCGACTGGGTTTCAAGCAGCGCCGAGCAAGCCACCGTGGGTGGTACAGGTCTAGGCAAACCCATCAGCGAATGGATGCGTTACCCCGGTGGTTCGGCCGCACACAGCTTTGCGCTGTTTCTCATCGACGAGCTGGACCTCGAACACCTCTTTCGCGGGGAGCCCAGCTCACGGCCCGGCCGACTCAAAGCGCTCATCTCTGGGCGAGTTGGTGGCAATTTTCTTATCGTCGGTGCCGATGATCGTCTGGCCAGGCTGTTTCCGTCGCTGCAAAAGGCTCAGGATCGCCGGATGGACCCATCGCTTGTCTACGCCGGTTCGCTGCACCTGCGCTATGAATTTGTGCCGGGAGCGACCCTGATCGCTGGATTTATGACCGGTAGTCGTCCCGCCAGCCTTGATGATCAAGCACGGCTCGACGCAGGACGACCGGGCCTTTTGTTACCGACCGAGACAGCACTGGCTTCTGAGGCCGCGTATTCTGGCGAGGCTGCTGTGCGGCTGGCCTACTCGCGGATCGAAACGAGCTTGACCTATGCGGTGACCTATCTGGCCCATCCGATCTCGATGACGACGACCAGCTTGGGGGGAGCGGACTGTCAGACGATGCTGGCCGGTCGCTGTGTCGATCGGTTTCTCGCCCGACGCAACGAGAACTCGGCACTGCTCCATTCCGTTGAGGCGAGCTTTCGACTCAACCTGTTTTCGGACCTGCATCTGCTTGGCAGCTTGAACTATACGCAAGGCGATGTTCGGCTCATCGGGACCACTGATGTCCAAGAGCCGATGTGGCGGGTTCCACCACTGACGGGGCTGGGCTCGCTCCAGTTGCGGCGGCCGCGCTCGATCTTGAGCTTGGCCGAAGTCGGGGCCCGCGCATCCATGTCGCAGCGACGATTGGCAAGCCAAGATCGGCTCGATCCAACCATCTGTCCACTCGGTGCGGCGACCTGCGACGGATCACCTTGGTTTGTGGTGACGTATCTGCGCGGCTCACTGCGGCTGTCGCGGCAGATTTATCTGTCGGGAATTCTCGAAAACCTAACCAACGATACGTACCGCATCCATGGCTCGGGGATTCCGGGGCCTGGACTCGGTGCGCACTTAACGCTCGAGGGGAACCTGTAGCGACCGGAGGCACCGGTTGGGAGGCTACTCGAGAATGCCCCACTTGCGCTTGGCGTAGCCGGACTTCGAAAGGTTGACGTGGCGCAGCTTCTCGGACCAGTCGTCCCCGATGAACTGGAACTCGAAGCGTTTCATCGCGGCTTCGTATTCACGCAGCAGGCGTTCACGGACCGGCGGCTCGACAAAAGAGTGGGTCAGGCTGTTCCGGCCAATGGCGACGATCTCTTCCCAACTTAGGTTAAAGTTGGTGACTGCTGCGAAGTATTCGTCGGTCATGTTCGAGTCCCAGGCCCCACGATCATCTGTGTTCAGGCAAACCGGAATCCCGATGCGCAGGAACTCGGGGAACGGGTGCACTTTGATGTCGGGGACGTACTTGAGCAGTTGGTTGCTGAGCAGCGACGTCTCAATCAGGTACTGGTTGCCGCGCATCAGCAGCATCGTCGATGAGTCCGAGAGCAGGTTGGTGCCGTGACCGATCCGATTTGCTCCCAGCAGCAGTGTGTCTTTGACTTGGGTGCCCGGGGCCTCGCTTTCACCGGCGTGGAGCGACAGCGGAATGTTGCTATAGCGAGATCGCATTCGGCGAAACACATCGACGAACCGGAGCGCGTGGCCACGACCATCTTCTTCTCGGCCCGCTAAGTTGATCCCGACGAAGAGATCGCGATGCTTCGACACCAGGTCGTAGGCTCGCTCGATCTCGATCTCGGCATCGGGATGATGTCTTACCACCGTTGCTAAAAATCGTACCGTGAGCCCCGTCGCAAGTGCATCGGGTGCCAGCAACCGCTCATGCAGGATTTGGACGCCTCGTTCAATTGGAACCGGCTGGCCGTAGATGTCGATGAAGCGGGGACCGACGACAAACAGCTCCATGTAACGGAGCCCTTCGGTGGCAAAGCGACGCATGTTGTCAACGAGCGCAGCGCCGGCAAGGTTGGGATCTCGTCCCATATCGCCGATGCGTGCACCGATGGCGTCGAAAAACTCTTGCCGACCCTCTTCGTCCTTGTCGAGCTTGAGACCCGAAATAAACAGCGCCCGCTCTTCGGCGGTCAGTTGCGAGAGCGCCACGTACTCGTCCTTTTGACACGGAGGCAACGCGTCGTACGACGACTTCTGGATGGTTGTAAATCTTGGCGCAACGGCCGTTAGGTTGGGACAGTCGCGAGGTCGCGCTCGGGTATAAAAAACGTTGCTGCGGGTGATTTTTGGGTCGGTGGCTAGGAGGAGCCACGACTCGGCGAAGTTGGCCAGGTTGAAGTGCTGATGCAGGTCGCCGCCCTTTGGCATTGCGTAGAGCAACCTGTACAGTTGCTCTCGGGTGGCGACTTGCTTCATTCGCTCGAACTGTTGGGAAAATGTTCGAGCGGACAAGATTCGCGGTAACAAGCCGACCACTAGCAGGCATAGCCAGGCTAGCTGCCGACGATAAAGCCTAAAAAAAGATCGCAGAAATCTAGTCATGGGTCGCTGTTGGCGCAGCCAAAATAGCATGGGCCAATCCGCGTCCCACCAACTAAACACAACCCACGACAAAATAGAATCAAAGAGCCGCACCCTCGTGAAGTGCGGATAACCAGAGAACTTTTGGCGACCCCAACGGGATTCGAACCCGTGTTACCAACGTGAAAGGCTAGTGTCCTAGGCCAACTGGACGATGGGGTCTGAATTGGGAAGCAAAAATCTAAGAGGTGTTGCCAACAGCTCCCTTAGACGACCTGGGATTTTCCATGGCGGCGGTCCGATGTCAACCCGGTATTCTGGGAAAGCTGCTTTTTTTATGAAAGCTATCCAGTCGTCCGACAAATCACCGAGGCTCGTGCTACCGGACCTGCTCATCGACAGATGGGGCGGTGTGGAGGGTGAAAATCGCCAGCTCTGCTGGGGCACCAGCTCGGATCGGCACGGAGCTTGAGCCAACCCCCGAGTTTACGTACAGCAGCGAATCGCGGACTCGATAGAAGCCTTTCACGAAGTGCTGGCCCAGCTTGCGGAATACCAAGTCGGTCAGTCCCGGAATCTGGACGTGTCCGCCGTGGGTGTGTCCAGCCAGAGCAAGCCCACCACCACGCTCGGAGATGGGTTCGATGAGCGATGGAACGTGAGTCAAAATGATGCGGCTGTCGTGCGGGTGAACGCCCCGAAAGGCGCGAGCGATATCGTTCTGCCGGGTTACTGCGTCATCAATCCCGACGATCGTCAGCGGTGCGCCACGCAGGTAGATCCGGGTGTGTTGGTTGCGCAGGACCGTGTATTGCTCGCGGACCAACTCGGCGGTGACGCCGTGACCATCGGTCCAGTAGTCGTGATTGCCCAGCACACACACCGTCGGCACCTCAAAACCACGGACCAGCGAGCCAAGCAGCGGCACAAACTTTGGGCTGTAGCAGACGAAGTCGCCGGTCATTACCACCAAGTCAGGCTGCTCGGCCTGGGCCATCTCTACGGCGCTGCGGATGAACTGGTGCGAGGTGAGGGAGCCAACATGAAGATCGCTCAGGTGAGCGACGCGCAGACCTTCGTGTGCAGGATCGAGTGCCACCACCGGTACATCGTAACGATGAAGCACCGGCAGCCGAGCCCGGCGCATCGTTTCAGCGGCTGTTGGCAGGGTCTTCGCATGGGCCATGCCCAAGTATAGGGGTCGTCCAAACGCCTTGTGCTAGCATTCGCCGTCACCATGCCGATCATGATTCTGCGCAGGCTGCAAATTGCCGCGCTTTCGACGCTGTTGATGCTGCTCGGGAGCATCCTCGGTTGCACGCCCTACCTGCCCCGGTATGACTACGAGATCGAGCCGGACCCCACCAAGCTCGACTACATCATTGGCCCTGGTGACATCATCGACGTCCGGCAGTGGAAAAATCCCGATGTATCGGGACGTGTGAGAGTGCTCCCCGACGGTAATATTTCCGTGCCGTTGCTCGGACAGGTGCAGGCGGCTGGATTGACGGCGCGGGCGCTGAGAGACAAGCTCGCCAAGGGGCTTGAAAAGTACATCGCTCAGAGTGCCGATATGCCGACGTTGACCGTCGCTGTGGACGAGTTCCAGAGCTACTCGATTAGCATCGTTGGTGAAGTGTCGCAGCCAGGTCACTATCAGCCAGGCCACTACGTGACGGTGCTCGACGCGATTGCCCTGGCCCATGGCCTGACGCCGTAT
>CALLYL010000533.1 GCA_937859535.1 uncultured Myxococcales bacterium | reverse complement strand
GAAGTTGGGACTGCATCCGGCCGAGGCTCTGTACAGAGTCGTGGTGAAGAACAAGTCGGGGCGGCCTGACGTTGAAGGGTGGTCCGCCACCGACTTCAGGTCAACCGACGGCATGGTGCGTCAGAGCATCGGTACTGGCGTTGAGCACAACGGCCTGAGCGCAAACACGAGCTACTGGAGACCAAAATGACTCTCACGGTGAATGAAGCATTCCGCAAGTTCAAGAGCCGCCTGGAGCTGAATCAGAAGGAACAAGACAACGCGTCGGCCAAGCACACAGAGGTGCGGGACTATTTGCACACCAAGTTCGCCATTGAAGGCGACTTCTTGACGGGGTCGTACAAGAGGCACACGAAGACTAAGCCACTCAAGGACATCGACATCTTCTTTCCGATGAAGCAGACCGAGCGGCACTACCGCGACAAGGCTGCTGGCGTCGTGCTTGATGACTACAAGGCTGCGCTGGTCGCGAAGTACGGTGAGAAGGCTGTTCGCAGGCAGAGCCGCTCCATCAACGTCGACTTCGGCGTTGAGATCAAGGACGAAGACAAGACCGACTACAAGGTGTTGAGCATCGATGTCGTGCCCGCATTCACCTGCGGCGACAACTACGAGATCCCGGATGGTGACACCGGGAAGTGGATCAAGACCAACCCCAAGATTCACGCGCAGAAGGCAGTAGACGCACACCAAGCCTACTCCAGTGAGTGGAAGGGGCTCGTGCGGATGGTGAAGTACTGGAACAACAACCCGAAGCATGGGGAGAAGCCGGTGAAGCCTTCGTTCCTCATCGAGGTGATGGCGCTCGAGTGCCTGCACGGCGGCTGGGGAGGGCAGTTCGACCGGGAGATTCAGTCTTTCTTTGCCACTCTTTCAGACCGCATCGGCGACACGTGGGAAGACCCGGCGAAGCTTGGCCCTCCCATCAGTGGGTCGATGGACGCTGCGCGCGTCGAGCGGGCGAAAAAGCTGCTGACGGCTGCAGCAAGGGCGGCCGACCATGCCATCCATCTCGTCCGACAAGGCAAGAACGGTGAGGCGCTGCGTGCATGGCGAGACCTGTTCGGCCCGATGTTCCCGCTCACCTGAGCCTTGCTTAATCAAATGCACAACAACAGATGACACAGGCAGTCAACACACCTCGATACGGTCAGGCCTTCCAAGCGCGCGTCTTCTGGACCTATGCGGCCAGGCTGTTGAGCTCCACTACGGCCGTGCGCCGAGTGGGCTTTGAGTCTGGGCCCAGAGGATTCGATGACGTTTGGGTGGAGTACGACCCGAGTCGGGGGCCGCTGGATCAGTTTGGCAGGCGGCTGCAGGTGGAGCGATTCCAGTGCAAGTGGCACGTAGGCAACGGCACGTTCACGCATGTGGACCTGACAGACCCCAAGTACTCCGGTGCCACGACAACGTCGCTGCTGCAGCGTGCTCGAGATGCCCACCTGTCTGACCAGTCCGGAGGCTTTGCTTCACGCATCCGGCTCATGACCAACCACCGCGTTCATCTAGAAGACGTTCTCCACAAACTGGTTGAGCAGCAGCACCACACATTGAAACTCGATGAGTTCTTCCAGGGCACGACAAAACAGAGTAAATACTGGTTGGCACGCGAAATCTGGAAGCAGCATCTCAAGGTGGATGAAGCAGAGTTACGCGCATTCTGCGAACGTCTCGCGTTGACCTCAGTGTCAGAGTCGTTGGATGATTTCCGACAGCGCATGAATGAGGCGCTGCACTCGTATGGCCTCAAGCCGAGCGATCCAGGATCCAGCTCGACGAGCTATGACCAACTGCCATACGACTGGCTTGTACAAGGCCGAAACGAATTCGACGCCAAGTCGTTCCGCGAGGCCTGCGGGGACGAAAAGTTGTTCGCAGACCAGGCGCCGCCGCCGGCGAAGGTCTTCGGCGTCAAGTCGTTTGAGCATGGCTTCGACCGCCTGGAGGCGCGCTGCGACGAGGTCCTCAATCTTTTGCCTGAGTTCTCCGACCGCTACCTGAGGCCCGAGTTCACATGGGAAAAGGACCTCCTGCCAAAGCTGAACGTATTCATTCGTTCGGCCGGGCAGAAGGAGCAGCGATTTCGCCTCGCGATGGACACTCACCTGACGCTGGCGTTCGCCGCGGGGACCGTGTTGGACACCAAGTCCGGAAAAATTGTGGAGCTCGAGCAGCGCACTCGTGGTGGTGCTGCCATCTGGGCTGCCGATGACGTGCCTGTAAACCCCACCTGGCCGAGCTGGAAGTTCAGTGAGTTTGACCTGGAAACCGGCGGAGCCGAGGTGGCTGTAGCAGTGTCCATCACCCGGACCACGGAACAACAAGTTCGTGCCGACCTCCTGGGCAAGCCGAGCGTTGGCCGCTTGGTGGTCGCAAGCCTCGAGAGTGGCGCATCACAGGCTGCAGTGTTGAATGGCGCCCACGCCGATCAACTGGCAGACCGACTGGCTAACCACCTGAAGGATCTGAGGTCTGGAGCGGGCACCGCAGTTCGCCCTGCATTGCATCTGTTCATGGCGGCGCCATACAGCTTTGCGTTCTTCCTCGGCCGGCATATCAAGGTTTTGAAGCCGGTAACGTTGTACGAGTTCGACTTCGACGGCGAACGTGGCGGCGGCTACGTCCCCTCGCTCACCATGGCGGCCAGCAGCTAGCGCAGCACTCCTGACCGATCTAGTGACTCAACTTATCCGGGGTTGAACGTGAGGAATATCGAGGGACTTCTCAGGGGCATGGCGAGCAAAGTTGAGCCGACGGCGACTCAGAAGAAGGCCGCAAGTGCCAGTCACAAGTACTTGCGAGATCTCATGGACACGGGCGGCATCGGTAACCGAATCCTCCGTAGCTTCTTGAGCGGTAGCTATGTCAGAGGCACCGCGGTGAATCCGCTAGGCGACGTGGACATCATCTTCTTGATCGATGAGTCCAAGTGGGCAACGGGGTTTTTTTCAACGCGGCCCGAACCTAGCGTTGTTCTGCGCTCGTTCGCGGACGCGGTTCGCTACCGCTACGAAAAGTCCTCAGCCTTTACGCAACGTCGCTCCATCAGGTTGGAGCTTTCGCACATCGATATCGACTGCGTTCCGGCTATCGAGATACCGGGGAGCGACTACATCTGGGTCGGCGACCGGAAGGACGATGCCTGGATCAAGTCCTCGCCTCAGCTGCACCACACGGCGCTGACGAAGGCCAATCAGCTGTGCGATGGCTGGGCCGTGCCGGCAATAAAACTCTTGAAGGCATGGAACAGGTCACTGCCCGCAACGGCCCAAGTGCGCTCTTTCGTCATCGAAACGATCGCAGTTACAGCACTAACTGCAGCACCCCAGAAGACCCTACAGGATTGCGTCTTGGGCTTCTTCGACTTCGTCGTGCAGTTCCGCAGCGACTTCCTACAAATCGGGAATCCCAGGCTCGGCATCACCATCAGCGGAGTCTTTGGAATGACTGTTCCCGATCTCGCTCGGACCGGAGGCAATGTAGCAAGCGGCATCAGTGGTGACCATGCCACGAGTTTCATGGACAGGGCTAACCGAAGCCGCGAGCTACTGCATGGCGGGCTGCACGCTCGAACTGAGGATAGCGCGGCAAAGCACGTGTTTGCGGCCCTTGGGTGGGCGTGAGGCGCTTTCTCTGACGACGAGCTCAGCGTCGTGGAAGTCGTTCTATCAAGCCAGAGCCAGGGCCTAAAAAACGACAGAACAGACGCGTGCGCTGCCCAAGTCAGGTCCTCGAGGAGGTAGCCGCCATGTGGTCCCATGCTTGGATTGCCACCACCATCGCCAGCGTGTCCAGCTCGCAGTATCGAAGTAGGGCGCTCTCGATGCTTGCGCGGCGAGTATCAGACAGATCCTCGAACTGGAGCCGAGCGTAGGCGGCCATTGCTGCGCCACCCTCCTTCAATTCCTCGGACAGGCCTTCATCGGCTGCATCGGTCTCATCGCGCGAAACGTCATCGAATACCGGAGGTAAAAGCGCGTACGGGTCCATCACTTGGCCATCGCGCTCCTGCCACCAAGCGATCGGCTCCACAAAGTTCAAGCTGACACCCTTGCCGCCGTATGTCGCCTTCCCGTAGGTTTCGCGCAGCACTATCGAACTCTTCATCAGTGCCGGGAGCACCTTTTTCAGTGAGTTGCTGCCCTTGGTGGACGGGTGGAAGTAGAACTTCTCTGCGATGTCGCAAAGGTCAACCATGGTCCTGGGCCCGTGAATCTTCTCCTTGGGCGACACCGACCTTGACGTGATGGACTCAATGAAATTCACCAGCGCGTCCTTGTCTGGGGGAGGCGCAGCCGACGCAAGCAACTCTTCACGCAGCTTGTTCAGCACGGTGTTCTCGTGCGCGGACCATCGAAAAATCGTCCCATCATCGTTGCTGAGGGCATCGCGTAGCGCACGGACGAAATCAATGTTCGGATCGACACCAGGTTTGGCACAGAGCCACTCACTCCGGTGCTCCACCCGGCCATCTTCGTGGACGACATGATGCGAAAACTGGAAGGCGGTGATCTCGTACGGATGCCGACCGCTCGCGAAGGGGATTGCCACAGCGCTTGTCTCAAAGTCGATGCAGTGCAAAGGGAACTTCCATCCAGCCCTTGCATTTAGATAGCCTTCGCCGTCGAAATAGTATTCGCCGCCACCTGGCCAAGCTGGCTGGCAGACGTACCACTGACGGTGCTTGCGCGTCATACCGTCAACGCCAGGTTCTTCGCCGTCGAACTTCAAGTCATCCAGCGTTACCTGATTTGCCTTCAGTACTCCCTGGTCGATAAGTTGGGTCTTTCCGTGGAAGTTCCAAAGGTCTAGAACCGTCGAGCCGTTGAAGTCTGGCTCTCCCCAGTTGAATGCTTGTGACCAGCACTCGTGGAAGCCGCTCTTGGGTTGCTCGGCTAGTGGCCAGCTGGGTGCTTTGAACTGGCAACCACCACAAGCCGATGATGGAAGGGGGAGTAGCGGCGTGTCCTGAGAGTAGGCAAGAGCGAACGCATCCACGGCTGCACGGAAGGGGCGCAGATCCGCCGGCCCTACCGCGAGAGTGCTTGACAGAATCATGTCGACCTGTCCGTCTACCGGCACCTTGGCCAGCAGGCACTGGCCAAGGGATTCCGGCGTCGTGCCTGGTGTAACCTGGACCTTCAGGCGCCTTCCTTCCACGACCACCTTAAAGCGCTGATTGAGTCCATCGACTGTCGAGGATTGCTCTTTGTCGACAAGCATCAGGAACGCGTGGACCTGATGACCAGGGAGCGCCGCCACTGCCACGTAGCGCTGAAAAGCGACGTCCTGCAGGTATGGCAGGAAGTCTGACTT
>CALLYL010000532.1 GCA_937859535.1 uncultured Myxococcales bacterium | reverse complement strand
CGACGAGAAGCCGTGATCGCGGGGGTTTTTCCGTCAGTCCCGTCACCATCCGTCCGACAGAGGGTGGTCTGGCCCGACGTACCGCTTTGCGAGGAGATACCGGCGGCTCCATGACGCGAGCATAGCGCCTATTGACCAAGATTCAATAGCCAATTACCTTGGAGCCGGCATCCGAATTTCGTAGGAGTACCCATGTCCACCCGACAGCTTGGCAACACCTCTCGTAGCATCATCACTGGCGCTGTCAGCGGCTTCGGTCGTGGCTTGGCCATCGAGCTGGCAAGGCGCGGTGGCCACCTCATCCTGTCCGACATCAACCTGACCGGCCTAGAGGAAACGGCTTCACTGGTTCGTAGCGCTGGCGCTTCGTCGGTAAAGACCCTCCGCTGCGATGTCGCACAGCTCACCGATGTCGAAGCACTGGCAACCGCCGCTGGCGACGATCCGATTGATCTGGTCGTCAACAACGCCGGCATTAGCTGCGGTGGACTCATCGGCGAAGTACCGATTGCCGACTGGCACAAGACGATCGACATCGACCTGTGGGGTGTCATCTATGGTTGTCACGTATTTGTACCGATTCTCCGTCGCCAAGGCCGGGGAGCAATCCTCAACGTGGCATCTGCCGCCGGGCTGCTATCGGCGGGACGAATGGGGCCTTACAACGTCGCCAAGGCTGGGGTGGTGTCTCTCAGTGAAACGCTGTCCGCCGAGCTAGCCGGCACCGAGATCGGCGTCACTGTGCTCTGTCCGACCTTTTTCCGCACCAACATCGCCGTCGGTGGACTGTTTGCAGATGAACGAAGCAAACGCTTGGCCGAAAAGCTGGTCGCCAAGGGTCGAGCTGTCGAGGAAGTGGTCGCGGCAGCACTGCAATCCGTCGAACGCAACGAGCTGTACTGCGTGCCGATGGCCGATGCCCGCTGGTTCTGGCGTCTCAAGCGCGCCCTGCCCGGTGCCTTCCGCACCATGCTGACTACGTTCGATAAGTTCGTCTATAAGAAGCGCTAGCACGGTCGGCCCTGGTCACGGCTTGTTCCGTTTCCGAAAGATCATGGTGCAGTCGCCACCACCATGAGGATAGGAGCGAGGATAGTCAGCTACCTGTTCCCACCCCAGCCCGGACAGACAGGTTGCCAACTGTACGGCGTCGTAGCGACGAAAACGGAAGAGCGAAAAACGCCTGGGCTCTCTGACTCTCCCTAACACTGTCGCAACAATCTCGACGCTGTAACTCCCCGGCACTGCGCTGTTGGTCAGCAATTCATAGTGAAACGTCACATCGGTCACATCTCGGCAGTGACGCCAGATCGCGCTTCCCAACCACTCCTCGCGTGAGCGATGACCCTGCGGCTTTGCTCCGCTCAACAACGGATCACAGCGACGAATGGCATCTGGTTCCGTCGTCGAAGCATAGGCAAGCTGAAAGTCCATGAGGAGCAAGTCACCGGAGTGACAACCCACGAGGTTGTACTTGAAGAACTTGAGTTCGTTATCCAGGTTGCCGATCGTTCCTCCCAACATCGACACCAGACGTCTCCGGTGAGAGCGCTCCGGAGTGTAGTGCAACTGCGGGTAGCGCTCCATGTGATGAAAGTTCGCCTGCATCGCAAAGTAAGACACGCCGTGTTGGTTGCAGAACACATCTGCGGCGTGCTTAAAGCCCTCACTTAGCAGAGGCTGACTGATGTCCAGCAGATAGAGTCGTAGATCAGGAATCTCCATCCGCGCCACAATGTGCTGAGCCAGCCGAACTTCCTCTCTGGCATCCCCTGAACCCAGCGCAATCATCTCAATCCCAGCACCACGGGATTTCTCATAGATCACATCAGCCGCTCGCTCCAGCAAGGGACGGCCGCGAAACGCAGAGACGTAGATCGGATCATTCGCCATCCGTAGATACTGAAGCGCGCTCTGATGTTCCAAGTACGCACTCGTTTGCTCTAAGTATCCACCGGGACCGTTTAACGTCTCCGATAACTCCATGACCATCTTGACCGGTTCGTATCCGGGGGCGATGTAGCAGTTTAGCGATGCCCCTGGTGATAACGAACTCTGCTCGGTTAGGAACCCCTCTAGGTTCAGATCCAGCTCGGTCGCCTTCTGCAACAAAAGGAGCGTTTTCCGACTAGGAGGACGGACGCCCCGTTCGATCTGTTTGAGCGTGCTGGCTGACACACCGATGCGTTTGCCAAGCGCTTCCAAACTCATTCCCAGCGCCAAGCGCCGATCACGTAGCATCCGCGCCAGTTGGGCGTAGCGCTGCGGGGACGGACTACCTCCGCCCAGCGCTTGGTAGATCCCGCGAACCTCTTTTAGATAACCACGCAGTAGCT
This sequence comes from uncultured Myxococcales bacterium, assembly GCA_937859535.1. Taxonomy (GTDB): domain Bacteria; phylum Myxococcota_A; class Polyangia; order Palsa-1104; family JAEUJZ01; genus JAEUKA01. Next base: position 12,806 of record CALLYL010000532.1, on the reverse strand, counting down.
TCTTTTGCCCACCTGAGAGCCCAACTAGATCCTCTAGTGCGGCGGCCGCTTCAACCAGTCCACGTCGAGCTCTTTCCGTCGAATCCGCAACTGGATCGGGCTCCATCAGCGCTGGAAATTCTTCCTCCCGTGAAGGATTCAGGTTGGCGTTGTTGTCCAAAAATGCCGGCTTATTCCCTAACATTTCGGTGTCCTGTCTTGGTGTCATCACCACATGCGAACTGAGCTGTGTTTCGTTGCCGATGAACCAACACATACCGCAATTCTTGATGAGTAAAGGAGTCTTTTTGGGAATCTGTAGCGATCTCCTAATGAGTCTCTGCAAGGACTCTTGAAACATCACTTTCGCCGTCGCTATTGTGATCACACACGGCAACACTTTCGCTAGTGCGGAGTCTGCCGTTTGCAAGCGAAACCAAAGGACCAAAGAGGAGCCCACTATGTACGAGCAAACCACGACCGATTCTCGTCCTGCATCGCGCTCTGTGTCTTCGCGCCAGCCTGCGGCTCTGTCTCCTGTAGAGAGTTCTTCTGCAGAACTGTCTCCTGCAGAACTGTCTCCTATAGATGGCACCACCGCGGCACTGACTCCTACAGCCTTGGCATCTACCGAGGCAGCGCCTGCTGTGCCGTCCGCTCCGAAGAAACCCCTGCAGCGCGGCTTTGCGGTCCTAGATGCCGAGCGCCGCAAGGAAATCGCACGGCTTGGTGGCAAGACCGCACATAGGAATGGCAACGCTCACCGCTTCAATCCCGAAGAAGCAAGCATGGCCGGAAAAAAAGGCGGAGCTACGATCAGCGAGAATCGGGACTACATGGCAGACATCGGACGCCGAGGTGGACTCGCCAAACGCGGCTATAAGATTCGTCGCGCCGAGCAGCAGCTCGCAGCCGAGAACAACTAACCCGATTCCTAAAACGGATTCCTGAGCGCAGAGGGGAGCGCCTCTTTGGGCTCTTCTTTGGGCCTATCCGTGCCTTCCGCAGGCTTTTCAGCCGTGCCTGTCCCCTTCTCTGCCTTGGCCTTTCTCTTCTTTGGCTTCACAGAGTCGCTCGATTCGTTGCTTGCAACCAACTCACGCTTTTCCGCCTTCACAGACTTGTCTGCCTTGGCGGTCGTTTCTGAGCGAGCGACTCTGACTTCCTGCTCAGCGCTGGATACCGCCGCATCGCTTACGTGCTCGCTCTTGCACTTGCCGAGCAGCCGCTGCCCCTGCTGTAGCGCAGAGTCCGTTGCGTTGTCCGAAATAAAGTACAGTTTCTCGATCTGCTCTCGAATCTGTTCACACTGTGCAGCGGACAGTGCTGCGGTAGCAACCGCCAACCTCCTTCTCACAAAGGAGTTGCGGACGTTCATAAAGGGATCCCAGGCTTGGGCACGGAACGGTGAACCAGGAGGAAGCTCGCGATAGAGAGCCACCGCCAGATCCGCCTGTTCGCGATCCGCAGCCCGCAGAAACGCGCCATAGACCGCACTGACGCGCAACTGCTCGTTCGCTTGCTCTGTGATCACTTTGGCCTGTGTATGCTCCGGCTGAACTCTCAAGATCAGCTCGGCATACGCCAAGGCGCTGCCATAATTGCGCTGCCACGCCTCGGCCTCGGCCTGTCGGAGCAGTCGGTCGACATCTGCAACCCGGGCGGCCAGAACCGTCGGCCCCGAACCCGACGACCCAAGCCCCGCCCGCGAAAGGTATTGCACCGCGATCATGGCACCACCGACCACAACCCCACCAATCGTCGCCCACATCAGTGGGGCCAGCGCAGCCCAGCGCGAAGGCGGCGGCGGTCGCAATCGATAGGAGGGGTCGGTCGGCAGGATTTGCTGCGGATCGGGACGATTGGGACGCGGGGCACTGGGCGCTCTAAGCTCCGACGGAATCGCAGCCGCAGGCGTACGCACGGGAGGAACCGCCGCCACAGCACGGTGTCGACCCACCGGCGCATGAGCCCCCGGAGCAGTGACGGCGGCTGCACGACCGCCTGACGCCGGAGACGTCGCGACAGACGCTGCCGATGCGTTCACCGGCGATGGAACTGCCACCGGCTGCACCGCCTGCGCTCGATTCTGGTCTGGCGGCGGCGGTAGAGGCTCTGGCAGCTTCAGGGTCGGTCCAACCGCTGCCGAGCGCTGGGGCTGCTTCGAAGACGGCTGGGGTGCCCCTGGAGCCGCCACGGACTCGATCTCCTCTTCAATGAGCAGCATGGGCAGCTCTTGAACATTGCGAGGAGCTTGTTGCGGATTCGAAGGCGCTTTCTTGCGCGGAGGAGGCGGCGGCATCGAACGCTCAGTCGGGCGTGGTGCAGCATTCGTTCCGTCTGTTTTGGCTGCCAGCGGCGGAGTCGATGGGCTTGCGCCACGCTGGGCGGACGGTGACACGCCACGGGTGAGGTTATTGGCCAAGTTCGCCGGCAGATCGAGCAGCGCCGACCGAAGCGCCCGCCAGAGCGCTTGGACCGTTGCAAACCGCGCTTCAGGATCTGCTGCCGCAGCCATTTCCAGCACGGCATCAAGGTGTGCATACGATGGGTGCCGCACCGTCATCTTGGGTGGCGTGCCAACCATCGCCAAGTACGCCGCAAGCGTCTTGGCTTCGAACATCGGCTGTCCGATCAGACACTCATAGACGATCGTTCCGAGAGCAAACACATCGGCACGCACTGTTGCGGCGACCGCTCCGGTCTCAAGCGTTTCCGGGGCTGTGTAGCCGAACGGTCCGTCCCATTTCACCCCGGGCGTTGCACGCAGTTGTGCCATTCCAAAATCAGACAGCAGCACCCCGCCATCCGCAGGCAACAGAATGTTGGTGGGGGTCAGCGCTCCATGCGCTAGATCTCGCTCTGCCGCCGCTTGCAGCGCTGCACACAGCGGTTCGAGCACCGACAACATCGCCGACAGAGAAAGAGGCCCTCGCTGCAAGAGCGCCCGCAGCGATTCACCGTGTACCAGCGGCGACACCAAATACAGCGCCCCCGAGGGCTCGTAACCGGTGTAGAGCACGCCGAGCACCGCCGGATGCATCATGTCAGACGCTGAGTGGCTGACCGCCTGGACGCGATCCAAGATGCTGCGATTGCCAAACTTGGCGTGAATCCGCTTGACCACGCACTCGCCGCCCCGACTCAGGTCGGTCGCCAAGTGCACCACCCCAGATGGGCCACGACCCATCACCCTACCCACCTGGAATCGCTTATCGAGAACAACTTCTTGTGCGACAATCCCGTTAGGGAAATATCGTCTTGTTCTGTGATGCGGAAGTGTGAGGGAAACGGCTATGTCTGGTATTTGTCAGCGAGCGTTGCTCGGGTGTGCCATCAGCGGGCTGTGCCACGCCCCAGGAATTCGGTGATCAACTCGATCACATGCTCCTATTGGTGGTGACCGCAACCACTAGTACGCCTTGGCGAGGCGGCCCCCCCAACCCGCAGGTTCAACGGCTGCGACGGCGATCTTGCCAGTATTCGCTGGATTCGGAGTCTGGCTCTAGCTGGTAACGCAGTTCCTCGGCCAGTGACTCGATGCGGATCTGCGGAAGGAACTCGGTCAACAGGTCTTGATGGCCCTGCTCGATGAGCGTCCGCAGGTCATGAGCGATGGACTCCGCTTCTTGCGCATCATCCGTGCAGAGACACTGACCCAAGAAGGGCCGCAACGCGACGGTAAACGGCTGTCTGTACAGCATCATTCCGAGCAAGCGAGCTCGCCACTCGCCTTGCGCGCCACGCAGGAGTTGCAGCAAGCGGGGATCATCGATCTCCGTCTCTTGCCCCAGCCGAAGCAACGTGACAGCCGTTTCCAGGGCTGCGGCCCCGCCATGATCCGTTGCAGTCAGGGCAGAGCGAAGCGAAGCACGACGGGCGGGAGTTAGGTCCGCTTCTGTCCTGACAAGCTGTGTGGCAACCAAAAATGCACGCTGACTTGGTGCGGCCAGTGCGGAATCCAGCCAGTCAGGTGGTAGCTTGCGGCTTTGGTTCAGCAGGTCCACGCAGTGTTCGACGCTGCCTTGCCAGGCCATTTCTGGGGTATTGCAGTTTCTCGGGGTGGCGCTGCCCATCGCGGACCAACGGGCCAGCAAGCTGGTCGCCAACTGCAAAGCCCAGCCGGCCCGCTTGGGCAGGGCGTAGCACAGCCGCCGCAGCAGATGCCAGTCTTGCGCCTGGTACGCCGCCTCGATGCGTTCGCGCAATTCCGTCTCGAGCACGCGATCGTGCGGACGCAAGGCCAGGACGCTAGCGGCAAACAAATCCAACGCGTTGCGATCCTCGGAAAGCAACAGCTCGATAAGTCGTGGACGGAGGGAATCGGGAGCGCCAATCTTGGCCAAAATCATCAGCGCAGTTCGCCCGGCATCACTGTTTCCGGTCAACAAGCGGCGTACCGCCAGCTCTCGCAGCGGACCCGCATCACGTTTTCGCAGCACGGAACTATGTGCGAGCGCAAACAACGGCTGGAGTCCTCCCGCACCATCGGGGGCTGGGTAACGGTCGGCCAGCTCACAGAGCGCCCGCAGTCCCTGCTCACCAAAGCGTCGATAGATCACAAAACAGAGCTTCTGAAAATCGGCAGGGAGTCGCTTGCGATGACGCCGAAACAGAAGCATGTCATCGGCCATCGCGAAGACAATCAGAGCCAGCGACTCCTGATTCGGCGCTTCCCGTAGCAACACTTCGATCATCGCCTGCCGGGCCTGTTCCGAATCGCTGCGCAAGATGGCCAGCCGCGATGGCAAAAGCTCACTCGGGGCCTCCTGTAGCAAGTCGGCCAGTGGCCCCAATTCCATACGTACGCCAGCAACTGGATCAGCACTCAGTCCAGAGCCCGGATCAAACGGCACACCGTAGAGTTGTTCCCAGGCACGGCGGGCGCTGTCTGCCACAAGTGGGGCACCATCCATCGCCGCACGAAACAAGCGAGGTCTGGCCAGCGGCTCTGGGAGCCGGACCACTGCATCAATCGCATGGTAGCGGCTGTGTGACGACGACCTCTGGAGATAGCTGTCAATGTGACCCAGCGCCTGCTCGGGATATGCCGCAGCCAGCGCGGACAATGCCCAACGGTCGCTACAAGAGCCACGGTACAGGTCACGCGGGGTGTCTTCGGCCCGCACGATGCGCAACAGTGACTCCACTGCATCCGGCGGACACAATCGTGCAATCGCTTGCGTCAAGCTATCTGGGTAGTCCGTCAGTCCCTTGCGGGTGAGGGCCAGCGTGCCGCGCATCATGGGTGGTGGATGAACGAACAGATCGGCGATGAGAAACTGGAGATCGGCCATGCTCAGCTCGCACGGCGTAAAGGAGTACAAAAGGACTGCGAGAGCCCGCCAGCGTACTCCCAGATGGGGCACCCGCAGGGCTCTCCTAAGCGTAGGCAGCGCAGCAATGGTACACGACAGAAGTAGCCACTCCGTAGCCAGTTCTCGACTTTCCCAACTGGCCTTCTCGCTGTCGATGATCTCGCACAGCCGAGGGGTCAGATGGAAGTATTCCAGAAAAGTCATGGGCTCTGGTTGATCGTCGTCATGACTATCGGCACTGAGCGGAAAGCCGAGCCAATGGCCGAAGTCCTGATCCCCTGCTTGCGCCACTTCGATCAACAGTTCAGTTGTCTCTGGATGGGTGAGATGTGCAGGCAAACACAGCGCCAGCATTTGACTGTGGGCCGATTCACCCAAAGTTTGGTAGTACCGCAACGCCAAACGCAGCAATCGGACAGTCTGAAGGGGGTGCGCCACCGATAGCGCTGTCATCAGAAATGGGGACTCTGTTGCCTGGGCAATCAACCGCTCGGTCAGCTCTGCTGCGTCGGAGTCGGCGCTTCGGGAAAGACTCCAGGCCTTATCGGTCAGGGCGGAAATCTCTTCGGCGGGAGCGAACCACAGCCGGTTGGCTTCCTGTGAATCGAGTACCGTGGATGTGGCGGTATCCTCGGCGGATTCCAAGCCCATCTCAGCGGCCAAGGCCGCTTCGGCAGCATCCTCTTCGATGACCACGATGCCACTCGATTGGGTCAGCGACTTGTCATTGCCCAGGCCCTGCACTCGCCACGCATACTGCGGACTCAGCTTGGGGCTTACCTGATCGCTTCCTTGATCGGACATACACTGTCGTATAGCTCAGCAGCCTGCCGGATGCACCCCTTGTTTCAAGCCGCAGGCTCCCAATGGCGACGGCTCAAGGAGATTCGGAAGGAGCAAACAGACGCATCGGCCAAACCGTCCCTACGACCGCGACCCCATCGCAACATCACAGTCCGCCGGCAAACTTTGCCGTGCTTCCTGGGCCGCTGGCAACTCTTGCCAGCGAGGGCTAGCTGATCGACCGCTCAAAAAACACACCTATCAGATGCATCTTATTGACGACACCGTCACGGTGCGCACAACCAGACAGCACCGTCCACTGCGACCAGATTAGGTTGGTATACTCGTTGCAAGGCTCGAAGCCAAAACCCTGAACAAGCCTACTGGAGAACGGACCATGTTCACTTTGCGCCTCTTGATACTGGTTGTCGGAGCGACGCTGTCTACCCACGCTGGGATTGCCACGGCTCAGGAATCAAACACCCCGGCGATGACACCCCCGATTGCGGCGATGATGCCCACAGGTCCATCGGATCTGGAGCTGCGCGCCGTAGGTGAGCGCCCGGTGTCACTGCGCATGACCGATGGCAGTGAGCTGCCGTGTCAAATCCTAGCGATGGATCCAGCGACGCTCGTGGTCCGGCTCAGTGTCACGGCGCAAGTGGTCAGCGTGCCACGCGCCAGCATCATGCAGTTGCTGCTACGGGATGCTGGACGGACGATGGGAGCCGTAAGCCCTGCGGATGATCGCGAGCTTCCCCAGCAACCGACTCGCAGCCGCCATGTCGGGATCTCGCTGAGTATTCCGCCGGGCGTATCGCTGGATTTGGACTACGGGCTGTTTCGCGCTTTCGCCAACATTGGCGTCGTCCTGCCCCTGGCTACCGAAGGTGAAATTGTCCCATTTTCCGTTGGTGCGGGCTTGGGAATTCCGCTTTCGAAGCGCCGCCCCAGCCTAAAGCTGGATGTCTTCGGCTATCTGGCGGCGATGACGGATACCAACAACGTGCGCCCGTACATCGGTAGTGGCTCGGTCACCAGCAGAACCATCGCCGACCTCGGTTTCGGAGTCGGCATTGGCCTGCACCATACGTGGAATAACGGTCTCACCCTGGGCGGCACAGTGCCAATCCTCGGCTACTCGATCCGTGTGGGCGATAGCAGCCAGCAGAGCATCAGCACTCGCACCGCGTACTTCTATCTCGCCAGTGTCACCTCACTGCCCCTGTTTTTCATCGGCTATCGGTTCTAGTCAGCGCGTCCCCAAACCGCTGGCACGGAATGCGAAATAACAAGAAATTTCGCAATAACGACACCATATCAACACTCCGATCGATTAATAATCATGTTAACAAACATGATATCAACATAAGAAAAAGAAGTGCCAGAGAATTCCCCACCGGCCTCACTGAGCAGGCGGGAAGCTTCACCGGACTTCTCGACGGGCATACTCTTATCGAGAACAACCGACTCGGTAGCCATCGTCACTTAACCGGACATCATACCAAACCGAGTGCGTGCGCTGGCGGTCTTCGCTTTCTGACAGTGACAGCGACACGGAATCCCCCAACGCGTGGTCATGATACGCTGCGCGCATGTCGCAAGCTGAGCAGTCCCCGACTTCTAACCGTTCCGCTGAATCCGCCCCGGCCACTGCTGCCGCCACGCCGACGCGTCCGACGCTGCCCGCGCAGAGCCGAACGCCCAAGGATGTCCTGGCCGAAATGCAAGCGATGCGTAGCCGCGATGCCCGCTGGCATGAGGGCCGCACGTTCAGCCTCGTCTATCACGACACCGACGAGCACTTGCAACTGTTACGGGATGCCTATTCGCTGTTTTTGGCCGAAAACGCGCTCAATCCGATGGCGTTCCCGAGCCTGCGTCGTATGGAAACCGACGTAATCGCGATGGTGGCGGGGCTGCTCGGCGGTGACGATCAAGTGGTCGGTTCGATGACCTCGGGTGGCACCGAGAGCTTGTTCCTTGCAACGAAGACCTATCGTGATCAGGCTCGCAAAGAGCGCCCGCAGATCACTGCGCCGGAGATGCTGCTCCCGACAACCGCGCACCCGGCACTGCTCAAGTCCGCGCACTATTTGGGCGTCAAACCAGTGCTCATTCCACCGGGCCCGGACTTCCGCGCCGACGTTGCGGCGATGGCCCAAGCGATTACCCCACAGACCCTGTTTCTCGTCGGTTCCGCGCCAGCCTATCCGCACGGGGTGGTGGATCCCATCCCCGAGTTGGCCGCTTTGGCGAAGTCGCACTCACTGCCGCTCCATGTTGATGCCTGCGTCGGTGGCTTCTCGCTGCCCTTTGTACGCAAGGCTGGCTATCCGGTGCCGCCGTTCGATTTTTCGGTACCGGGCGTCACCTCGATGTCGGCGGATCTTCACAAGTACGGCTTTGCCGCCAAAGGGGCCTCGACGGTGCTGTATCGAACTCCCGAGCTGCGCCGTCACCAGTTCTACGTCTACTCTGGCTGGCCGGGAGGACTGTTTGGCTCAGCGACCGTGCTGGGCACGCGACCCGGTGGTGCCATCGCAGCCGCCTGGGCCAGTCTCAACGCGCTCGGAGAAGCCGGCTTTCTGCGCATCGCGAGCACGATCATGAACACCACCCGCATCCTGCTCGACGGTATCGCTAGCATTGCGGGACTTGTGATCCTGGGTAAGCCCGACTGTGGCGTGTTCGCGTACGGCTCGGTGGGGCCCGATCTGATGGCCATCGCGGACCAGATGGAAGAGCGCGGCTGGCACATCGATCGCCAGCAGTTTCCGACGTCAATTCACCTGACCATCACCCCGGCTCATGCCCCGATCGCCGAGCGCTACCTGGCCGATCTGCGCGACGCGGTGGCCCACGTCACAGCCCATCCCGAGCTTTCGTCCGAAGGCACCGCCGCGATGTACGGCATGCTGATGCACATTCCCGACCCCTCGATGGTCGAGGACTTCATCTTGTCGAACTTCGACGCGCTGTACCGCTAGCGAACGCCCCCCGCGACCGGCAAGCTGATGCGGAAGGTGGTGCCGCCTTGAGGACGATCTTCGATCCAGACCTTGCCACCGTGCGCGTTGATGTAGCGTCTCACCAACAGCAGTCCTAGGCCCGAGCCCTCGTGCTGCCTCGTCGATGAGTTGTCGACTTGGTAGAAGGCATCGAAGACCTTGTCATGAAGGTGGCTCGGGATGCCGATTCCGTTGTCGCTGACTGAGAGCAGGACGCGGCTCTCGCCGCTCTCACAGACGGTGTTTTCAGCGCTCACGAAGACTTCGCCTTCGTCTCGGGTGAACTTGATCGCATTGCCGATGAGATTTTGCAGCACTTGCCGCAGCTTTTCGCGGTCCGCTTGCAACATCGGCAGCGCGTCGGCAATGGCCACCTGGAGCCGCGTTCGCTTTCGGCGAAGCTGTGGCCCCATCGAGCGAATCACATCATGAAGCAGCCCACGTAGCTCAACGTTGGCTCGCACCAGTTCCACGCTCGATCCTTCCAGCCGCGACACATCGAGCAGCTTCGAGATGAGCTGATGAAGCTGATCGCTCTTGGCCAAGATCGTATCCAGATACTCGCGTTGTTCGTCGCTGATGGGACCAGCTAGACCCTCGATGACCATTTCGGTGTAGCCAATCACCGAGGTCAGTGGAGTCCGAAGCTCGTGCGACACCGTCGCCAAAAAGGAGGTCTTGATGCGCTCGGAGTCTTTCATCCGCGCCACCGCTTGGTCGAGACGCTGGCTCTTGAGCTGAAGCTCCAGATGTGATTCCTCGACCTGCAGATGATGGAGACGCATGGCCAGCTCCCGACGCACCGCAGACTGAAGTAGCGTCTCGGACAGTCGGATCAAGTAGTGCGCCGATCGCAAACTGCGCGCCCGACCCTGTTCTCCACCGGACAGCTTGCAGAGGATCTGGCACAGCTCCTCGCCATCATGGAAATAGACCGACCCCAGGTACTCACAGCCGTCGCAAGCGATCAACTGCGGAGCGCCACTTGTGACGCGAGACAAGACCGGATTGGGCGGCTTTTCTCCGACGATCACGCAGCCATCCAGACCCACCACGGCCAACTCGCATCCGACATCGCTCGCCGCACGCAATAGACCCACTTCGTCATCGCTGAGAAGTCCAGGCAGAACCACCTGGAGTAACTCGTAGCCATCACTCGGAGGAAAGCCGACCGCGTTCATGGCTGCGCCCCTCCCCTGTGAACATCATCGTCCGGCAGTTGCAGTCGTCGTCGCAGCAGCACCAACAGTTGTGGCAAATCCAGCCCAAGACCCGCCAGCGACTCGCGCTCATGCATCACCGTCGGCCACACCATCCGCATCAAATGGAGCAACGTCTCGGCGACCCCAACTCCCCTTTCGGCACAAGCTGGCACCACCGCCACATCGCCCCGCGTCCCCGGCAGCGCCTGCGCAATCGCCATGCTCGTCAATCCACCGTCAAGGTCGGTTTTGTTGAGCTGGATCACGAGCGGCATCGAATCGGGAGCCCGTCCGTTTTCGCGCAAGCTGCTCCGCAAATCCGAAAAGCTGTGCTGGTTTTCCTCCGACGTCAACGAACTGTCGGCGACAAACACCACACCATCAGCACTGCGCAGAAGCAGCCGCCTCGTCGGCTCGTACATAAAATCACCGGGAACCGCGACGAGCCGTAGCTTGAGACGACCCGCATCGGTATCGAGCACGATCGGCAACAAGTCGAAGAAGTGGGTTGGCTCTGGACTCGAATGTTCCGTCGCAGCGCCAGCTTGGTTCACCGGACTGTCCACGGTTAGCAGCCGACTCCGAAAGCGATCGGGCAAGCATGCCGCCAGTCGACGGAGGTTGGTGGTCTTCCCTGACCCGAGCGGCCCGCTGTAAACGAGCTGAATCGTATGATTACGGTTTGCGGACAGCACCATGGCGGAACTTCGCGGACTTCACTTGGGAATCGGTCAGGCTGACGTGGTCACTAGTATGGGCCTTGCTAGGCAAGCTCACCAGCGCTTCGGTCAGTAGTTCGTCCATATCAGCGACAAGAACGATCCGTAGACCTCTTCGCACACTGGCCGGTAGCTCGCGCACCGCAGGCTCACAGTCCCGTGGCAACATGACGGTCTTCAGGCCCGCCCGCCGGGCTGCCAGCAGTTTTTCGCCAATTCCACCGACGGGAAGAACCCGACCATGAAGCGTCAGTTCGCCGGTCATTGCGACCCCTGGCCGTACCTCGATACCGGATAGCAAACTGGTCAGCGCCACCGCGACCGTCACGCCTGCAGACGGACCATCCTTGGGAATCGCGCCTTGTGGGACATGCACATGGATTTCCCCAGGATCGGTCAAAATTCCGCGATCACGCAGCCAGGCTCGCGCAAAACTCAGCGCTGTTTGCGCCGACTCACGCATCACCTCGCCGAGCTGACCGGTGAGGTGCAATCCCGCCGTACCCGATAGTCGCTGTGTCTCGACGGTAAGAATCTCGCCACCCACGGGCGTCCAAGCAAGCCCGAGTGCCGCGCCGACCCGTCCCGAGGTCAACGCCCGAAGCTGAGGCAAGGTCGGAGAGCCGATCAAGCGGACCAGCTCTCGTCGCGTCAACAGGAGTGAGGTCGGACCCTTTTGCATCGAAGCCGTGATCCCGCGCAGCGCCATCTGCGGCTCGGGATGTGCATGGCTCACGACCTGCGGATCGAACGGCAGATGTGGCTCGGAGTTGTCCTCTTGCTCGACGATTCGCTTGGCAAGCCGTCGGCAAATGGTATCGACCTGTCGGGTCAGATCACGAACGCCTGCCTCGCGGGTGTATTCCATCGCCAGCGAGCGCAGCGCCTGGTCGGTAAATCGCACCGAGTACGAGGGCAAAAGTCCCGTTTCAGCCAGCGCCCGAGGAATAATGTGCCGCCCCAAGATGCCGAGCTTTTCGTCGTCGCTGTAGCCCGATAGCTGCACCAGCTCCAGTCGATCGCGCAGTGCCTCGGGGATCTTCTCGGGGTTGTTGGCGGTGGCAATAAAAAGCACTTCCGAGAGGTCGATCGGCACCCCCAAATAGTGATCCCGAAACGCTGCATTCTGCTCAGCGTCGAGTGCTTCGAGCAGACCCGCCGCCGGATCACCGTGCACATCGACACAGAGCTTGTCGAGTTCATCAAGGAGCATCACTGGATTGCGCGCCCCAGCCTGCCGAATTCCTGCCACCAGTCGACCCGGCATCGCCCCGACGTACGTTCGACGATGACCCCGAATCTCGGCCTCATCCCGGATCCCACCGAGCGCCACCCTCACAAAGCGTCGACCCAGCGCTCGTGCCAACGAACGCGCCAGCGTCGTCTTGCCAACGCCCGGAGGTCCGCACAGGCAGAGCACGGTCCCCAAACGTCGCGGCAAACCGATCGCATGACGACGCAGTTTCAGCACACTGACGAACTCGAGCAGTCGCTGCTTGACGATCTCTAGACCAAAGTGTTCTTCGTCGAGAAGTCGCGCCACCGCTTCCAGATCGAGACGATCGGTGGTCAGCACCTGCCATGGCAGTTCCGCCAACCAAGCCAGATGGGCCCGAATCACCTGCCCTTCGGAGCTGTGCGCAGGCATCGCCAAAAGCCGCCGCAACTGTAACTCAGCCTCCGCCGCAACTTCGCCCGGCAGCGACGCCTGTTGCAGTTGCCGTCGAAGCTCACCCAGCACGTCACTCGATCCATCCAGCTCCGTGTGAATCTGACGAAGCTGTTCTCGCAAAA
>CALLYL010000531.1 GCA_937859535.1 uncultured Myxococcales bacterium | reverse complement strand
CCATCGCGAGCCGGGTCGCCACCGGGATTGTCGAGCATCGAAGGAGTCCAGATTCCTGCCAGCACCAGCGCCCCTGGCCCTCGCAGTTGCGAAAAGAAGCGGACATACTTGTCCACCGACTCCAGGTATCCATTCCCACTCTCTGTGCAGTTGGTCTTCACACCTGTGCTGGTCAGCGATTCGGTACATTTGATGTTGTTCGCCAGGCAGCGGAAGTCGTTGCGAAAGCAACTCGCCGGCAGAGGACTCTGCGTAGCGTTCGAACAGTCGATCGTGTCCGGGTTATTGAATCGACGCGCTGACATCTGTACCGAACAGTCATCTTCATCGGTGATGAAGACCACTGCGAGCACGGAATTGCTGCGCAGGAATCCATCGTTGGTTTTGCTGTGCCGATCGAGTGCACGCTTGGCCGCTTCCAGCGGAGATTCCAGACCACAGCCACCATCCCCCAGGGCAGCCATGCACTTGAACGTTCCGATGATGTCGTTGCCCGGAGCGTTGGTCACTCCGTCGCGCTTCCAAACATAGCGATCCCCATTCTGTGGAGATAGAGAGGTTGGACAGAGCGTGCTACATGCACTCTTGGCATCCAATGACCACTTGGACTGATCGCGTTCGGAACAGACAGTACCCTGCAACTCTCCATCATCACCAACGTAGCTCGCGCAGCCTGGAACATCCACGTTGCGGGGTGGAAACGGAGTACCAGGTGCAGTCTCTGCACCAATGTCTGTACTGATCACCCCCACGTGATAGTTCGACCCAGTGGCATCGATTCTCTTGATGAAGCCATCGACAGTGCTCGCCAGTTGCTTCTGTTTGGGAGACATAGACGGCGAGTTATCGATCACGAACAAAATGTCGACATCACGCTTGCTCCGAGTGTTCACGGGATCGTCGATCAATCCGCCATGACAGTCGCTCAGAATCGCGATTGTCTCAGCCGGACTTGCACCAACCGGTATCGGACATACCGAGCGTAGGTCCGGCGCAGCACACGCTGAAAGCGAAACCACTGCAGAAGCCACAGCACGGCCAAGTGTCGAGCGGCGCATGGGATACTCCTTGCGTCAAGGGTCAGGATCCTGATGCGGCCCACCAGCCAGTACAGTGGGCCATCGTTCAGGTTCTGATGACTCTGGCCCGACCAACGTAAAAACCTTACAACCTTTGGAAGGTTTTCAGTCCGCAGATCACTTTCTACTGGCGGTGACATCTGAAGCTGACACAGTGACAGTCATGCAGCATCGAACCCAATCATCCGCTGATACGCGAGCGATCTCGGTCATCGAGGACAGTGCGTTTTCTGCACTCCAGTTCGACAACCGGTTTGTCCGAGAGTTGCTTGCGGACCCCAGCCGAGAGCAGCGGCCTCGACAGGTTCTTGGTGCCTGCTATTCGCGGGTCACTACCACGCCCGTACCGTCGCCGTGCCTCATCGCGCACTCTGCCGAGGTGGCGGAGATGATCGGCCTGTCTGGCGATGCCCATTTGAGCTCGTCCTTCGCAGAGATCCTGGGAGGCAATGCGCTCGCGAAAGGAATGACAAGCTACGCCGCCTGTTACGGAGGACATCAGTTTGGCAACTGGGCCGGTCAGCTTGGCGATGGCAGAGCGATATGTCTAGGGGAAGTGCTCCGACCGGATGGACAGAGATGGGAACTCCAGTTAAAGGGGGCGGGACCGACTCCCTACTCCCGAACTGCCGATGGCCGTGCGGTGATGCGATCCTCGGTTCGCGAGTTTCTATGTAGCGAAGCGATGCATCACTTGGGAGTCCCGACCACTCGCGCCCTGAGCCTGGTTGGAACTGGGGATCGAGTGGTTCGTGATATGTTTTACGATGGGCGAGCCGCAGAAGAACCAGGTGCTGTGGTCTGTCGCGTCGCCCCCAGCTTCCTCCGCTTTGGAAACTACCAACTGCTTGCATTCCGTCGAGATGTCGACACGCTCAAGAAACTGGTGGATCACACCATCACTGCTCACTTTCCTGATCTGGGCCCACCCAATCGGGAATGCTATGTGCGATTTTTGGGTGCCGTTGCAGAGCGCACCGCCAAGCTTCTGGTCCATTGGCAGCGCGTCGGCTTTGTCCATGGCGTGATGAATACCGACAACATGAGTGTGTTAGGACTCACGATAGATTACGGACCGTATGGTTGGCTGGAAGACTACGATCCGACGTGGACTCCCAATACCACCGATGCCCATGATCGTCGCTATTGCTTTGGGAATCAGCCCGGTGTCGCATTCTGGAATCTGGTCCGTTTTGCAGAGGGTCTGTTACCGCTGATTGGGGATGCACGTCCGCTGGAAGAAGCCCTGCTAGCATTTCCTCATACCTTTGATCGCGAACAGAGCGACATGATGCGCAGAAAGCTCGGTCTGTCGACCTGGCGTTTTGAAGAAGACGCAGAGCTCGAAAAGGAGCTATTTACCGCTCTCCAATTGGTCGAGACAGACATGACGATCTTTTTTCGTACATTGGCGAACTTGTCGCAGCAGGAGTCCGACCTTGGGAAGTGGCTGGATCAGACGATGGCATCCGCGTATTACCGTCCTGACGACTTACAGGGCCCACATCGAGTCACGATCCTGAAATGGCTTGCGCGATATCAGCAGCGCGTCCGGCAACAGAATCTGTCGGATGAGGCACGGCAGTTACAAATGAACCTCGCCAATCCGCGCTACGTGCTTCGCAATTATCTTGCGCAGCTTGCGATCGATCGCGCTGAGCAAGGGGATGGAGCACTCCTTTACAAGCTGCTCGACGTGCTGCGTCATCCGTATGATGAACAACCAGAGCATTCCGAGTATGCGGAAAAGCGTCCAGAGTGGGCGCGACACCGGCCCGGCTGCTCGATGCTGTCCTGTAGCAGCTAAGGCAGGCGCGTGACAACGCCGAAGGTGTTGAGTGTAGCTGCGGAACCAACTACGCACTGCTTGTCACATGTACGGATCCAACTTGATTTCTCGACGTTGTCTATACGCTGCGGTGTTCGCACTGTCCGTGGTCTCCTTGCTGGCTCCATCCGCTCCCGCAGGGAAACTTGGCTGGTGTGACTCCTCGGGAAATGGCTGGGCCGTTGGCGGCAACTCGCTGAGTCCGCTGAGACCTACGCGGTGTCTATGGTCCCACCTGTGACGGCGGTCCTTGGTTGACAATATTAGTCATCCAATCCGTTAGTTTTGTTCCCGCAACCGTGAGTGTGGAGTACGTCGGGTCGAGGAGAAAGGTATGCATAGGGCCAACAGGAAAGTACGTCGACCACGCACCATCAGGCTTGAGATAGCTGTCTCGCAGGTCAAATAGTCCGGTCTGAAACATGCTTTCTGGCGAGAAACTCAAGGAAACTTCCCTGCT
>CALLYL010000530.1 GCA_937859535.1 uncultured Myxococcales bacterium | reverse complement strand
CCGCAATCTGTCTGGAGGCGACATCTCTGACGATTACCTCGGCCCCTAGGAGGCCCCCTGCAGCGCTGGGGGTCTGCCCAGAACGAACCAGGTTCACCTGCACGACCGAGCGAGCCTCCGCAATCTCAGCCAATCGGTCTTGACAGTCTTGTTGATCGATACAGTCAGCGGGTTCCTTTTGCAAAAGGGACCGGAGCCGTTCATCAGACAGCACAACCGTTTGCTCTTTTGCGAGTGCGCTTGAAATCGTTCGTCGGAGTGATTCCACGGTCGAAGAATCACGACCCTTCACTGCCCCAGAGAGTACCACCAACACTGCAGGTGGCAGGCTGACTACGGCAATCGCAGCCCCCTTCGCTCCAGGGGTGAGGTTCACTTGCGCTGTCCGTCCTTCGGGGATTGTGAGGGCATCGCTCTCATATCGACCATGAGTGGTCTCGATCGTGAAGCGATGCCGACCGGGCGAAAGCAGGGCAGCACCAACGAGAGGACTTCTGCCAATGAGCTGCCCGTCCACCCAAAGCAGGCTGTCTTCAGGACCTAACAGCCGGACCTCACAGACCGGCTGCTTGAGCGCTGCTTGATGAGACTCAATGACCGCTTTGACAGCGGGTTCCAACTGACTGCCCACCAAGTCGCGATAGCGTCGGAAGAGATCTGCGGCCAGAACGGCATTTCCTTCGATTTGTGCCACCCGTCCAAGCTGATAGAGCGCTTCCGGAATTGCGCTCATTCGATAGGCGCGCTCGAAGTGTTGACGCGCTTTGGGAGTCTGTTTTGCTTCGAGTGCCCGCAGTCCCTCTTGAAGGACTCCAATCGCAGGATTGTTGCCTAGGGTGGTCGAGTCTTCGGTGCCGGATGCCCACCCAGCCGCTCCCGGTGCGGAGAGAGCGGTGAGGAGCAAGCCGAACAACCCAGAGCGGATCCAGCGTAGCCGCATGTGAGAACACGGCGGAGCATCGCCCAGCTTCGAAACTGGAAATCGACGCTCGAGGCGGTCGTTCGCGACAGGCAACATGCCCCAATGGTTGCACGAAAGCCGCCCTCTCGACAACCTTCGCCATGCTCGGGTCATCAGCCTGGACAAAAGCTGATGCCGGCTCACGCCGGTTTGGTGGACCCGATGTGACGCACACCAGAGACGAACATCCCACAGTGTCGGACCGATTTCCTCGCTGTCGACACGTACCGCTCGAAAAGGCCGATCGGTTCGGCGGCGAATTGGCTAAGATGCCAGCGGTAAGATCATCAGCGCTGTGTCGGAAGAGTGGCGTCTACATGGACTTGGGCCCCTATCAACTCATCAAGAAGCTTGCGGACGGATTCGTCGGGCCGATCCTACTGTGCGCGGACCGACAAGCACAGGGCCGTTTTGTCGTTCAACCGCTTCCGGCGATCCGAGACGCTCGATGGCTTCGTCAGCTCGAAGAACTTGCGAGCAAGGTAGCGCGGTCGGAGCCGCTACATGGAGGATCAACTCCTCTTATCAAGCTGAGCGAAGGACGCTATCTGTGGGTGTCTCCTGTGCCAAGTGGGCAGTCGTTCGCAGAGGTACTCGCGGCATGCGCAGGAAGGCGATGTGGAGATGGTCTCCAGATCCTGATAACCCTGGCAGAGCAGCTTGCGCGCTGGCAAAACCACGGAGTCTGTCACCTTGCTCTGCAACCGGCCCTGATCTACGTGAACTGGAACCATGATCCGCAGGGTCGTTCAGAGGTTCGCGTCCTCGGTTCTGGCCTGGCCTCTACGCTGCGACTGTTCCGCCCCATCGCAGACCATGCCGCGTTCGCGTACCTCGCCCCGGAGCAACGCAGTGATGCCACGGAGCAGAAAATCGATGGGGCTGCTGATATTTATTCACTTGGCGTGCTTCTTATTCAGGTGCTGTTGGGAGTATCGGCTGATGCTCTGAATGTTTCGCGACAGATGGGAGCGTATCTGGATACGCTGCACAGACAGGACGTCGCACCTGAACTGTTACGTCTGCTTCGGCGGATGCTGGCTCATCGTCCGTTGGAACGGCCAGCCCTTCAAGAAGTCATCGCGACTCTCCGCACGGTGGTGGAAGAAGAACAGGAAGATGAGACGGTGTTGCAAAGCCGGCTGCGACCGAGCGAGCTACAAGCCCCGGTGCAGCCTGTGCCCCAGGCTGTTCCCGATGCGGATGAGAAAGTGGGGCTGCTGTGTGGGAATTTCCGCATCTTGCGCAAGCTTGGCGAGGGTGGAATGGGGGTTGTGTACGAAGCTGAGCACTGTCAAATCGGCAAGCGCGCTGCCGTCAAAATCATGCATCCTGAGTTCGCAGAGAACTCGGAGTTCGCAACCCGTTTCCTGAACGAAGCACGTGCCGTAAATATCATCAGGCATCCCGGACTGGTCGAGATTTTCGAATATGGACAGCTTCCTGACGGAACACTCTTCATTGTGATGGAGTTCCTAGAAGGACAGACGCTGTTTGAGCGGTTCCTAAAGAGCGCCAAGCAGAGTCCACTGCTGCCAACGCTTCAGATTTCCTGCCAAGTTGCGCAGGCTCTTGCCGCTGCACATGACAAGAACATCGTTCATCGCGACCTGAAGCC
>CALLYL010000529.1 GCA_937859535.1 uncultured Myxococcales bacterium | reverse complement strand
CGGGTCAAGGACGAGGCCGGGAGGCGGTGGTGTCGAGCCGCCGAAACCCCCGAGGAGGCCCGAAGGATCGCGGAGCAGGGAATCGACGGGGCCGGTGATCGACCGGTCGTCGAGCCCCCAGCGGACGCGACGACCGCCAGCCGACCACCCTCCCCGATGCGGATCGAGGGACCGTTTGCCCATGGGTCCGGCTACCGCTGTAGGGTCCTGACCGCGACCGGGCCGCGCTGGTGCCCCACACGACCCACGCGGGACCACGCCTACCGGATGGCGGAGCAGGTCGTCTCGATCGCCATGCAGGATGGGCAGTTGAGCGTCCGCCAGGCGCTCGATGCGTACCGCGATCACCAGACGGAGAAGGGGAACCGGACCGGATCGGTCCATAACACCGGGCAGGTGCTCCGCCGGTTCTTCCTTCCCGTGCTGGAATCCCCGCTCCATAAGGTCACGCCGCAGAAGGGACGGGACCTGTACGATCGCCTGTGCCGCGAACGGTCGAGCGCTACAGGGCGAGTGGTTGCCACCGACACGCATCGAAACTACCTCGCCCAGGCCAAGACCTTCCTCTCGTGGTGCATTGGGCAGAGGTGGATACGGATCCATCCGCTCGAAGCGGTGAGCGGCATCGGGAAGCGCCGACACGGCAAGCCGCAGCTTACGATCGACGAGGCGCGATCCCTATATAAGGTGTGCTTCCAGGTTGCCGATCGGGATGATGGCGCGTTGGCGGTGCTTTTGGCACTGCTGCTGGGTCTGAGGGCGAGCGAGATCACGAGCCGTGCGGTGCGCGACATCGACGATGGGGGCCGGGTGTTGCGGGTGGGATCGAACGCAGCGATCGAGTTCGACCCGAAGACGAGAGCGGGAAAGCGAGCGATCGTGATCCCCGAGGTGCTGCGGCCCTTGCTGAAGCTCCGCACCCGGCACAAGCTGCCCGCTGCGCTCCTCTTTCCCACCGAGGAGGGCGGACCCCACTGGCGGGATTGGGTCGCCGAGCAGACCCGGCGGTTTTGTCGGCAAGCGGGACTCCCGGTGGTGTGCGCGCATAGCCTGCGTGGAGTTGCCGCCTCTACCGCCGTGGCCGCTGGAGTCGCCGCCGAAGCCGTGGCGAAGACGCTTGGCCATGAGTCGACCGAGATCACCCGCCGCGCCTACATCGCACCCGGAACGCTGGAGCGGGCCGAACGCGATCAAGTCTGCGCCGTCCTGGCAGGCTCATCTATGTCCCAAAGCTTGGGACAAACCTAGTCCCAAGCCAGTCCCACGCATGTCCCAGGGCATAAAAAAACCCCGGCGGGAGATGACTCACCGACGGGGTTTGATGTGGAGCTGACGAGGGTCGAACTCGTTACCTCTTGAATGCCATTCAAGCGCTCTACCAGTTGAGCTACAGCCCCAGCGCGACTTGCGAAGCAAGTTAGTAGTTGGATTTCTCTGGCACGTCAACAGAGAATTTCGGGAATTTTGTGCTCCGACGAGATTTTTGCGGTACCGACCGCACCGACGGTTCAACGTAGGAGCGGTGTGGGCTTAGGCGTCGTCGTCTTCGGGATCTGCTGACAGGTCGATGACCGCTGGGACGCCGTTCATGCCCATGACCGTCGCGCCACGGACCAGCGCCAGCATCAGCAGCTCACTTGCTCGGCGGCGGGCCTCATCCGGGCTGTCGCAGGAGCCGGTCGGGGTGATGGTTCCTTCGGCGAGTGCGGTCTGCTTGACGATGCCGTACGCGTAGACGTCATTTACGCGCACCACATAGCCGAGCAGCGGCTCGGGATCGTACTCATACGCCTTGAGCACCCGGCCCTCGGCGTCCATGAGACCCCACTCGCGCAGGCTGTCCTTGTAGGTGCGCTTCTGGAGCGCCACGAACTCGGGCGGCTGCACGCTGCGCGACTCTGCCTCTTCAAGCTCGACGAAGCGGCGGGCGGCGGTGAACAGGCCACCTGCCTCTGCCTCATCATCGACAGGAGGTGCAAAGACCTGCTGTCCCTGACGGGTCAAAATCCGAAAGCGCAGCGTATCACCCGTAGGCTCTTCGGCGATTCGGACAACGAAGTGCTGGCCATCGAGCTGTCCGCCTCGGCACAGCTTGATGGCAACATCCCAGGTCTTTTCAAACAGGCTTGCGGAGGTCAAGCGCTCACGTCCTATATGCGTTTGGTTTTCGCCCAGGTTCCTAGGCTACGGCATAGGTTGCAATATCTTCGCACAAAACCGCGCCATATCAGCAAGCAACGTCTCAGCGACGAGCTGTTGTCTTGGTCGTGGTCAGCGGTTGCCACTAATCGCTCAGAAACTCGTCGAGCAACATGGCCAGCAGCTCGGGCTGGTGGCGCTGCATCATGTGCCCGGCATCGGCCACCTCGACGTGGCGAGCGTTGGCAAAGGCCGAGCGTCGACGCGTCGCTTCTTCCGGGGCATAGCGAAACTCACTGTGTTGGGCATCGACCAGCAGCGTCGGACAAGTGATGCGCTGCCACAGCGACATGGCACCGTCGACCATAAACAGATAGGGTGCTGGGGTCAGATGGAGCGGGTCGTGCTTGTAGACATATCGACCATCGTCGGTGCGCACGGTTGAAACCTCGGCCAGCCGTCGGGCCAATGGCTCGGTGAGCTTCGGATCGGTGGCGCGCAGTCGGGCCGCCGCCTCTTCGAGGGTTGCGTAACGTTTGCTGCCGCCACGATCGCGCTGACGCTTCCAGGCGGCAATCCAGGCGCTCAGGCGATCCGGCCAAGTCGACCATTCCGCATCGGGTGGGCCCAGTCCTTCAAGCAGCGCGAGGCGGGCAATCCGCGATGGATAGACGCCGGTGAAGTACGCAGCGACCGAGCCTCCCATCGAGTGACCGACCAGCGAGACCTTGTTCCGACCGACCTGTTCGATCAGATCTGCAAGGTCGGCTAGGTAGTCCATGAAGTGGTAGTAGCCGCCCGCCCCGACTCGATCGCTGTCGCCGTGTCCACGAAGGTCCGGCGCGACGAGATGAAACTTGCGGTCGAGTCCCGCCGCTGCGACCGCCTCCCAGGTCCAAGACAAGTCGAGGAAGCCGTGGATGAGAATCACCGTGTGATCGCGTGTCACGTCGTCGCCACCCCACTCGAGGAAGTGGTAGCGAAGGCCGGTCGACAGGGTAATCCGCCGAGACTGTGGCAAAGACATGTCCCGTAGCGTGCAAGAGTCGGGGAGGTTTGAGCAAGCGGGTCGCAGCGTTTTCTAAGCGAACCTCAGCAAAGCGCAGACTGAGGTAAAGTAAGAAAATGCTCGAATTAGGTCATGACGATGAGTAAGGATCTCCCGTCTCTCGCAAACTCGTTTGCTCCTACGCAAATGGCACCAATGTCGTCTGTCGAGACGGTAGTTGTTCCCTCTGGCCTGGCCGACACCGATCGAGATCGCAACCCAGTCGCGGGCGTCAGCAAACAAGAGCTGATTGCGACCTCCAAAGAGATCCGGCGTGAGACCACGGTGCTGCCGTTGGTCGAAGTGCGCGGCGAGCAGGTCGAGCTGGTCCGCAGGTCCAATGCTCGATACGAGAAGATCAAAGACCTTGGCAAAGGCGGTATGGGTGAGGTCAGCCTGGTTCGTGACAACGACATCGGGCGAATCGTGGCGCTCAAGCGCCTATTTAAGCCACCTTCGGGAGACCCCTCGGGTCTGTTGCGCTTTATCAGCGAGGTACGCACCGTTGGTCAGCTTGAGCATCCCAATATCGTGCCAATTCACGATGTCGGGCTCGACGAAAACGGCAACTACTACTTTGTCATGAAATACGTCGATGGCGAGACCCTAGAGCACGTCATCACCAAGCTGGCTGCGGGGGATCCGTACTATCACCAGCGCTATCCGGTCGATGTCCGACTCGAAATCTTCATGGGTTTGCTGCGGGCACTCCAGTACGCCCACGACCAGGGAATCGTCCATCGGGACATCAAGCCCGCTACGTTAGCTTTCGTCGAGACATGCTGCTGAGTGTTCCCTGTCGCGTGTGAAGCGAGAGGGGACGCGCTACCGGATGACTCAGGGTCTGTGGTGCTTCTGCTGCGCGAGTCTCTTCGCGAGCGAGTCCCACGCGACGCAGTGTCTGACCACAGCCGAGCTTTCCATCATCTCCGGAGAGCCTCCGGGAGGACTCCTTGAGGTTGATGTGCTGGGTTCCAAGCGGAACTCTCACGCCGTGGCGTCGCGCTCATCGCGGGGACCGTGGGAACCCCGGCACATCCGAAGTACAAGCAAATCTCGCTGGTTTGGCTGCGTCCGTACTT
>CALLYL010000528.1 GCA_937859535.1 uncultured Myxococcales bacterium | reverse complement strand
GAAGACGACGACAACGACTAGTCGCCCGTTGGCCAAACGAATCATGATAGAGCGACGAACATGACGATCCAGAGGCTGCGCTTCCGTCTGCGGAAGCTTCGCGAGCACGGGGAAGAGTTGGCGGAGGAGTCCGTCGAGCTGAACCTTGTTCCGTACCTCGACATTGTCATGAACCTGATCATGTTCTTGCTGGCGACGATCACGTTCCAAGCATCGCTCGCGAGCATCAACATCAACCTGCCGACGTCCTCGGTGGCGACGACAGCCCCGACGACCGCACCCAAGCCCGAGCTGAACCTGACGGTGTCGATTACCGAAAAAGGCTATACGCTGGCGACCTCGGGGGCGGTGCTGTTTCGGGGCTTTTCGCTGACCGCACAAGGCGTGGCGCAGACGACCACCGAGCTGCCGACCGTGCCCCTTATGGCGGATGGCAAGCATGACCTGGCAGCGCTCACCCAGCTTTTGGTTCAGTTCAAGGCGCTGTATCCCGATGAGGACCGCGCCATCATCACCGCGACCCCGCAGATTCCCTACGAGCTGCTGGTGTCGACGATGGATGCGATGCGACAAAGCCCAGCGACCGGTAGCGAAGAGGGCAAGGTGCTGTTTCCTGGTGTTCTCCTCGGCGCGGGGGTGAACTGATGGCGGTAAAAGAAGTCGATCGCCGGATGGCGCGCAAAGCGATCTGGAAGCTCCGTCGCAAGGTCGAGGACGAGGCCGAGGAGATCAACTTCCTCAACATCATGCCGATGATGGACATGATGACGATCCTGCTGGTCTTTTTGATCAAGCAGTTCTCGGTCCAGCAGCTTGCTGTCAGTCAGCCGACCGGGCTCCAGCTTCCGGCCTCGACTGCCAAAAGGCAACCGCAGCCCGCCGTCAACATCACCATCACCCAGAACGCGATCGTGGTCGAAGACGACGCCGTGGTCGAGGTCAAGAGCGGCACGGTCGACGCCAAGTGGAAGACCCAAGGCCAGCAGGGCTACGCCATCGATCCCATTGTTAGCGCCCTGTCCAAGCACCGCACCCGCCTGTCGCGCCTCGCGCAGATGCAGAACCAGACCTTCGACGGCATCGCCATCATCATGGCCGACCGCCGGACTCCGTATCGGCTGCTCACCGAAGTCCTGTACTCCGCTGGCCAAGCCGAGTTCGCCAACTACCGCCTGATCGTGATGCAAAAAGGCCAGTAGGACGGGGATATCCGGCGGGGATCAGCCCCCAACCAGTGATTTGACTTCGCGCCCAAGTCAAATCGGCTGCGTCGCACTCGTTTTGACTTGAGTGGCGCAGGTATACTCCCCCCATGGCGATGTCTGGCCCCCGCGAATCCTCGCAGATGGTCTCTGAAATCAACGTCACGCCGCTGGTCGACGTGATGCTTGTTCTGCTGATCATCTTTATGGTCGCCGCTCCGATCGCGACCACTGGTGTCCCCGTTGTGCTGCCCAAGGGCGAGACGCAGTCGCTCGACAGCGAAGACGCCAAGATCATCCTCACCATCCCGGCCAGCTTTCCCAAGGACCAGATCGTGTACTTGGGGAAAAACCCGGTGCCGTTTGCCCAGCTTGAGCTCAAGCTCCGTTCCAACGACAAGCTCCAGTCCGAGCGCGAGATGTACATCCACGCCGACGGCAGCTTGCGTTACCAGGACGTGATCACGGTGATGTCGCTGGCGTCGAAGGCTGGTGCCGATAAGGTCGGGCTTATCACCGATCCGATGTCGAGTCGTGAGGAGACGGAGCCGTAGCGATGTCGACGTCCGAGGTCAAAGTCGAGACACCGATCCTCACCGAGGACCGACCGGGTTCGCAGCGGCATCGGCCCGTGGATCGCCGAGGGCTCATCGCCGGGCTGTGTCTGACCTTGCTCATCAACGGTGGTGGCCTGCTTTTGCTCTGGCGCTCGACGCGTCACACCGATAAGCCACGCCTGGCCGGGCCCGAGATATTTGTCGATGTGAAGCTGCTCAAGTTTGGGCGGAAGCGCGATTTGTCGTTCCTTCCGCACGTCGAGACGACCCCGCGCTCTGCCGACAAGAACAAGATCAAGCTGGCGCAAGATCCCGATAAGCCCAGCGCAAAGCGCGAAGACAAAAAGCCCGATGCGCTGGCCAAGCTGACCGATCTGACCAAAAATCTCCGCGCTGATGACGACGAGCGAGCGACCCGCGAAGCACTCGAGGAGGGGGATCCGAACGGCGTGCGCGGTGGTACGGCGAATGAAGCCGCTGGTGATCCCTATCTGCGTGAGATTGTGGCCGCAGTGCTCGAGCGCTGGACCGTTCCGACCATGCTCAAACCCGAGGAGCTGGCCAAGCTGCAAGCCGCTGCTTGTCTGACCATCGATGATGACGGCACGTTGCGCGCCTTTCGCATCGTCGAGCCCTCGGGGAATGCGATGTTTGATGGAAGTTTGAACGCGACGCTCGGTACGCTCAAGACGCTGCCGAAGCCGCACGGACGCTTCGCCCAAGCGGCTCGCACCGGACGACTGTGCCCGGTGTTTTCAAAACAGTAGGTTGTCCAAACGAGCTATTCCTCGCGGAGGCGGATGGCACGGGTCGGGCAGAACTTCTGGGCGGCGCGGACTTTGGAATGGTGTGCAGCGGTGAGTGCCAGGTCATGCAGCGCGACCTTTCCGTCTTCTCCGATGTAGAACACCTCGGGGGCTTCACCCACACAGACGGCGTGGCCTTGGCACAGATCCTTGTCGAGTAGCACCGTGAGCCCTTTGGGCTTTGCTTCATCGCTGGCCGGAGCCTGGGTGGGGGCCGCGACTCCTGCCGGTGTATGGGCCACCGGACACTGCCCTTGTGCGGCCGCTGCGGTTGGGTTTTGCTGCGGCGCAGCGTGCGCGACCGGACATCCGCTGGGATTTCCGTTGGCTTCGGCCTGTGCTGACGCGCCCAGTTCATCGGCGAGTTTGGCGAGAGCCGTGGCACCGGCGATCGTGACCGAAGGCGCGGCGCGGCGCTGATACCTCAGTCGGCAGGGCACCTTGGGTCCAACGACCAGTCCGTGGAAGTCGGACTGGATCGGATCCCCAGCCAGCTCAAACTCGTACTGACCGAGCAGCAGTGCCAGGATGGCTTTGATCTGGAGGATTGCGAACGCGTTGCCCAGACACTTGTGACGACCGCCACCAAAGGCAATGTACGCGAAGTCACGTTTGTCTTCTTCTCGTGGTGGTGCAAAGCGATCTGGATCGAACGTTTCGGGGTTTGGGAAGATGTCCGGAATGCGATGTGACACCGTCGGAGAAACCAGAATCCAGGTGCCTTTGGGAATCAGCCATTCCTTGAACACAAAGTCCTGCTGCGCGACCCGGACCAGCATGAACAAGGGAGGATGGAGCCGCAGCGATTCCTTCACCGCGTTTTCGATGAAGGTCAGCTCGCGGAGAGCCGCGTGATTGACGGCGCGACCCGAGGCAAATACGCGATCCACTTCTGCGATGGCGCGCTGTAGCGACTGCGGATTGCGCAGCAGCTCGATCATGGTCCAGGCCGTGGTTACCGAGCTGGTGTGGTGTCCGGCAAACATTCCGGCGAGAAGGAGTCCGGTGATCTCATCTTCGCTGAGGTTCCTTCCATCGGAGTAGTGCGCATCCATCAACGTCTGAAGGAAGTCTTCGCCAGTGCGTTTTTCCCGCCGCCTGGCCTCTGTGATGCGGGTGATCATCTCGACCAAGCGGACTCGGGCACGGTCTCTGCGGATGAACGAGGGAATCGGTAGATGCGCGTTCAGATAGGCGAGCGGAGTGACTCCCATCTCTAGGTCGTGATAGACCGACGCAAACTCGTCGTTCATTCCTTCGCGGAACTCCCGACCGAGCAGACAGCGGCTCGATGTGAAGTTGGTGAGCACGCGACAGAACTCGACAAAATCGAGCGTTCCCTGATCACCCCAGCCGCGCACACTCTCTTCGGTCTCGTGGACCACTGCCTCGCCATAGGTGCGCATCCGCTTGTCCTTGAGCGCGGGCAGCAGCATCTTGAACTGCTCTGCTTGTCGGTCCGGTGGGGCGTCGTAGACGATTCCCTTTCCGAACACCGGCGTCATGATCTTGTACGCCTCAGCAGGACTTAGGACCGTATCGGGAGCGCGGAACACCGCCTCATGTGCATCGGGTCCAAATACCGCCACCATCTTGCGATGAAAGACATTGAGTCCAGCGATCTCGCCATGTTCGCGATGGGCGCGGAACAAGAGTTCAATCGCGCCGGTCACAAACTCCGAAGCATGACCGAGCACTGGTAGGCCACCGCTCAGCAGTGGTGCCAGTTTCAGCCCGGAAGGAACGTCGATCTTGCGGTCGCGTCCCATGGCTCGTCCAACGACGCGATCGACCAAGTTCAGTACTTGCATAGGTTTACCTTATTCTGTGACTCGGGGGCCCAGGTTCTTTTCATCTGCGGTGCCGAGCAGCCGATCGAGCCATACAAAGTTGGGCGCGAAGTTGCGATTGAATCGTCGGTGATGACGATCGTGAAAGCTCGCACTGACCAAGAACGGCAGAAAGCGGCTGGGACGCCATGGAAACTGGTATCCACAGTGAACCGCCGTCGCTTGGAGCTGCTTGACCACCACCCAAATCAGCAACGTGGACAGATGCGGACGAAGAATCAGCATCGGGAGCACGGTGCCAAAGCCGGTAAAAATCGTTTCCGCAGGATGGGCATAGCTCGATGCCATTCCAAACGGAGTCATGTAGTGGTGATGCAGATAGTGGATGTTGTCCATCGCCCAGCGGATATGAAGCGTCCGATGTGCGAAATAATGCCAGGCGTCTTCCACCACCAGACAGAACACCAGGGACAAAAGGACCGTGGTCACACTCGGCAGCGGCAGACTGGTACTGATTCCCAGCCACACAAACAGCGGATAGGACGCAAAGGTGAGCGGAATCTCCGAGATCAGCTTGTTGCGTACTGAGTGACGGATGCAGCGCCAGAACTCGACGGTGCCGTTGTCATGCTGCTGAATCTTATACTTGCGTAGGGACGGAAGCGAATCGAGCCACAGACAGAACAGTCCGCTCCCTAGCCAGGTAAGGTTTACGACAATCGTCGGCCAGAGCGCAAACAGCGTGAAGTTCGACGAACCCGAGACGAGCTTTTGCCAAAGTGCTTCCATGGTCGCTGGTTCCACAATCAAGTGGCGGTCTTATATCAGAAGCGGCTTGCTGCGGATCGCGGAACGGCAGCGGAAACGACGACTGCGACCGGTTTGGAATCGATGGGTGATCCCGTCGCTGTGCAGTTCCGCACGGTGCGGTGGGTAATGCTGTGCGGATACGGTGAGATGAGTGCGGAATCGCCCACTATGGGAGTGGTGACAAACAGTACGTTACGGGGCTTTGCAGATTCCCTCATAGTCTACGGACACGGCATTTCCATAGGCTACGCAGCGGCTCGAATAGGTCTTGCCATCACAGCCGCACACCGGCATGTAGATCGTGGGGCAGACGCTGGGCTGTGTCTGACAGGTTCCCGGCGCATCGGCCCGACCGCAGTTGGCGGTATCAGGCCTCTGACAGAACAGGCCGGTTTCACAGTCCATTGGGAGTCCCCGCGATCCGCAGCTTTCACCGAGCTTGCCAAGTCGCGGTCCAGATGGAGCAAACGGAGTATACGCTTCGCTGACCGTCCATACCTGCCGGGTACCGCTCGTGCTTAGCACGCCTGCGGTCAGGACTCCTTCTGGCTTGCGTTGGATCGCCGCGAGCAGTTCCGCAGAAAGAGTGGCCGGGAAGCGCGTCGCATCAAACACCACGCTGTGGGACTTCACCGACCCGCTCTTGTTCAAATAGGAATGCTGAAACGAGGCACACGCCGGACACGCCAGCGGTAGTTCATTCGAGCGCACAAATGTCCCGCTGGGCTTCGACAGCGCCCTGGCATTCCACGCTTCAAGAACCACGAGTTTGTCGTAGGTCTTGCCGCCGATGGGAGCGGTCTTACCGATGGTTCCGCGCAGCAGCGCTTGGCCGTTCTGCACATAGCCGGTGAGCTTGTCCTGCGAGGCTCGATCGAGCTTGAGCGCGCTGTAATCAAACTCCAGAATCCGACACTCTGGCTGGGCGGTTCCATCCGAACAGACCGTCGTCTTTTGGTTGACCCGAGCCGTGAAATAGCCGCCGCACAGCGGATACACACAGCGCCGCGTATCCATGTGCGTCACGATGTAATAGGTCGAGTTCGGAAGCGCGGTAAGATCGTTCTGCTGCTCTGCGATTTGGCTGTCGTTGGCGGAATCTTCGACGAGATCGGCGGGGTCTGGGGCGCAGGCGGCTGTGCTACATAGCGCGGACAGAACTAGGGACAGTAGGGTCTTGGACATAGGCTCCTCCTAGAGGTGACGATCAGCATTCATTCCATCACCTGACTCGGTGATAGACGGCTGACCCAAGAGCAACGTAGTCACGAAGAGGAAGGGCAGTCAAGTTCCCATTGCTTAGACACCCGCGCTCTGGTCACGGTCGGGAAGGAGTCCAGCCACACGACAGTTGTCCCGATGGTGGTCGGCCATCTCGGGAACCTCTGCGGCGCGTGGGAGTGTTAGCGCCAGTGCAGATCTAAGATCGTTGATGTGGGCGCACGCTGCCAGCTCATCCAGATACTGAAGATCGGACTGTGCAATGGTGCGCGCTTCCATCGCAGAGAGTGGTCGACCGTGACCAGGGAGTACCCAGCGTGCGTCCGTCAGCAAATCGAGCAGTTTGCGCAGCGTGGCGCGATAGGCGGTCAGATCAGAGACAAACGGAATCTCGCATGGAGACAGATAATCTCCGACGATGAGAAGTCCATCTTGGGCAAACCGAAGAGCGAGCCCGTCTTCGCTGTGACCGGGAAGTTGTAAGACCTCGACCTGGGTGTTCCCAAGCCGAACGGAGTCCCCTTCTCGGAGCCCCCGTAGTCTTTCCACCGGAGGCCACGCGAGCGCTGCACCGCGATCAACGTACCACTTGCGATCGAAGTCCTGTGCTTCGCGGAGGCTCTTCTGCGCGGACTCTGTTTGATGAAAGATCGCCTCGCTGAGCCGCTGACTCATCAGCACGTTCGCAAAAGGAAAACTGCGCCAGCCGATCACGTGATCCCAGTGCCCATGGGTGAACACCACTTGGCTACGGGTACCCGGTTCACTGACCATTCCGCGCAGTTCGTCGAGCTCACGCGGGAAGTAGCCAGGATCGATCACCAGTCGCTCATTTCCGTCGGAAACGACCGCACTCACGAGCTGCCAAATGCCACTGATTCGTACTTGCCAGCAGATGCTCATGATTCCTTTCTCACTAGGCTCTTCCTCGGATGGCCAACCGACACTCCGCCGATTCCTGACCGGATTGCACCTGACTCCGAATCGATGCTGGGGCGGGATCCCGAGTCGTTAGGAAAAGCGTACGCGACCAATGTCGCGCGGACTTGAGGGGCTGTTTCGATTCATTACAGCGTGGATGTCGCAGATTGGGGCTTGCCTAGTCTGGCCTACCTTTGGTCTTCTTCTACCACCTTCGCCCACGCGGGGGGCTCTAGTAGGAGGAAGGTCGTCTATGTTTCGTCGGAAATCGTACCTACGCTGGCTCACTGCGCCGTCTGTGCTTTCTGTCGCGTTGTCATCGTCCATCGCGACTGCGGCTGAAGACCCGACCCAGGCTGCCAGTCTGGCCCCAGTGGCCCCTTCTGCGGGAGCTGATTCGACGGGTGGTGGAGCGGCTGGTCCTGACTCGGCCAGCGGAGCGCGCAAGGCGTCGGCTCATAGTCAGTTTGGAGCTTCGGGCAGTCCGCCACCCGCGTCGGCGACCGCGACCGGCTTTGACTTCGGCAGCTACGGTCGGGTTGGCATTGGCACGACCGCACCCGATACGCTGTTGCATGTACGCTCAAACGCAAACGCAATAACACCCACTGGGGTGATTACCGGTGAGGGAATCGTCGAACAGCGCATTGGTGTGCATGGGATTGCCAACGC
>CALLYL010000527.1 GCA_937859535.1 uncultured Myxococcales bacterium | reverse complement strand
CATGTTCGGACTGATGCAAGACCGTCCGCTCCTTGTCTCTTCCCTCATCGAGTATGCCGACCGCATCCACGGCGATACCGAGATCATCTCGCGCTGTGCCGAGGGCATCCATCGTGGCACCTGGCGCACCATCCATGCCCGGGCCAAGCAGCTCGCCAAGGCACTGCTGGCACTCGGGGTGAAGCCGGGAGATCGCGTCGCGACGCTGGCCTGGAACAGCCACCGCCACTTGGAGCTGTACTACGCGGTGTCGGGCATCGGGGCGGTGCTGCATACCGTCAACCCGCGCCTGTTTCCCGAGCAGCTCACCTATATCCTGAATCACGCCGAGGACCAGTTGGTGTTCTTCGACGGTGCATTTCTGCCACTGATTGACAAACTACGGCCGCATCTGCCGACGGTGAAGCAGTATGTGCTGCTTGCAGATGAGGGCTCGACGGAAAAAGCCCAAGCGCAGCATCCCTATGTTTCTTCGTACGAGGCCCTGCTGGCGGCGCAGTCGACCGACTTTGCGTGGCCGGTGTTCGACGAACATACCGCTGCGGCACTTTGTTACACCTCGGGCACGACCGGAAATCCCAAGGGGGTCTTGTACAGCCATCGCTCGACGGTGCTTCATGCGTTGGCTTCCTGTATGAAGGACATCTTGGGCTTGTCGAGCCGCGAGTGTGTGCTTTTGATCGTGCCGATGTTCCACGCCTGCGGCTGGGGCGTGCCGTATTCAGCGGCGATGGCGGGGGCCAAAGTGGTCTTCCCAGGGGCTGCTCTCGACGGACCGAGCGTCTGTGAGCTGCTCAATCACGAGGAGTGTACGCTGTCGATGGGGGTGCCGACGGTGTGGCTCGGCCTGCTCGCCCATCTTGATAAACATCCGGAGTCGAAGCCCAAGCACCTCAAGCGGATGCTGATTGGTGGCTCGGCGGCGGCGCGGTCGCTGATGGCCCGGCTCGAAAGCGAGCTGTCGGTCGACGTCATCCATCTGTGGGGCATGACCGAGATGAGCCCGGTCGGTACCGGAGCGCTGCGCCCGCGACGTTGGGACTCGATGTCGACCGACGAAAAGCTCGACCTGAAGGTCAAACAAGGCCGCGTGATGTGGGGCGTCGAGATGAAGATCGTCGACGACAACGGTGTCGAGCTGCCTCACGACGGCAAGGCCTTCGGCATGGTCAAGGTCCGTGGCCCATGGATTGCCAAGAGCTACTTCCGGGGCGAAGGTGGCGAGATCGTCGATGCCGACGGCTTCTTTTCGACCGGCGACGTAGCCACGCTCGATCCCGAGGGCTACATGCAGATCACCGACCGCGCCAAGGATGTCATCAAGAGCGGCGGCGAGTGGATTTCCTCGATCGATCTCGAAAACGCGGCACTCGCCCACCCGGCGGTGCAAGAGGCGGCGGTCATTGGCATCGCCCACCCGACGTGGCAAGAGCGACCCCTGCTGTTGGCCGTGCTGAAGGCGGGCTCGACGACCACCCGCGATGAACTGCTATCCGTGCTCTCTCAGAAGGTTGCCAAGTGGTGGCTGCCCGACGACATCTTGTTCGTCAGCGAGCTGCCCCACACCGCGACCGGCAAGCTCAACAAGCTCAAGCTGCGCGAGCTGTATCAGCACCACAAGCTGCCGACGTAACCTCGCCGCTCGGTGCGGAATCGATGGAGTCAGTGGACCCAGATTGGGTCTGCCAGGTCGGGTGCAGCTCGTGTGCAAACAGGGCATCGAGCATCGCGTCGATTTCAGGATCCGCCGATGGGGCGGTTTGGCTGGGACGGGCTGCAAGCTTGGCAAGGTGCATAGGCACCTTGGGTATTGCTGCTTTTCCGACGGGTCAAATTTATCTCGGGCGATTTTTTTGATAGCTGCACCGCTCGTCGCTATCTTGTGGGCCGCTGTTGTCCAAACGTTTCAAGAGGCCATAAGAGAGTCGAAGCCATGGGTCGAGTGATTGCAGTTGCCAACCAAAAGGGTGGAGTTGGGAAGACCACCACCACCGTGAATCTTGCTGCTTCTCTCGCCGAAGAAGGCCAGAAGGTTCTGGTCGTGGACTTCGACCCCCAGGGAAACGCCACCTCGGGTCTTGGCTTTGTACGTGGTGCCGTCGAGCAGGGGGTCTATCACGCGCTCATCGATAAGGTGTCGCTCCGCGAGCTGACCCAGCTTACCGTGCTACCGACGCTGTGGCTGGTTCCCTCGACCGCCGACTTGGCGGGGGCCGAGGTCGAGCTGGTGAGTGTCGAGCGGCGCGAGTGGCAGCTCCACGATGCGCTGAATGAGGTCCGTAGTCGCTACGACTTCATCTTGATCGATTGTCCGCCGTCGCTTGGGCTTCTGACGCTGAACGCGCTGGTCGCTGCCGATGGCGTGCTCGTCCCGATGCAGTGCGAGTATTTTGCGCTCGAAGGCCTGTCGTATCTGCTATCGACGCTCGACAAAGTCCGTGGGTTGTGGAATCCCAGCCTACAACTGGAAGGCATCTTGCTGACGATGGTCGATAGTCGGACGAGCCTGATGCAGCAGGTCGAAAGCGAAGTGCGAGGCCACTTTGGTCCCAAGGTCTACAAGACCCTGGTGCCGCGCAACATCCGTCTTTCAGAAGCCCCATCGCACGGTCTGCCGATTTTGAAATACGACCCGGCGTCGCGTGGCTCGTATGCCTACAGCCAGCTCGCCAAAGAGTTTCTCGAACGGCAGAGCGCCCCGCTCTCTGATGCGGAGCGACCTCTCAGCCAAGGAGCGCCGTAAGTGATCGACAAGCGAAAGGCGCTCGGGCGTGGCCTGGGTGCGCTGATTCCGAATCTGCCCGCTGCCGTTCATCAAACGCCGGTCCTCGTCGATGAGGGCGCGGGGGCAAGTGGCGCAGCGAGCGTCGGCAGTCCGTCCGGCTCGGTCAAGCCGCAAGTGGCGCGGCGAGACTTTTTCTTCTGTCCCATCGAGGAAATCGCTCCGGCGATCGATAACCCTCGGCAGCGCTTCGATGAGCAGCGGTTGGAAGAGCTGGCCGCGTCGATTCGTGCCCAAGGGCTGGTGCAGCCGCTGGTGGTGCGGATGCGGACCCCCGAAGACAAGCTCGGCGAAGGCAGCTTCGTGCTGATTGCCGGTGAGCGTCGCTGGCGAGCGAGCCAAAGGGCCGGTCTTAAAGACGTTCCAGTCGTCGTCAAAGATGTCAGTGCCGCCCAAGCGTTCGAGCTGGCCCTCGTCGAAAACCTTCAGCGCGAAGACCTAAACCCGATCGAGGAAGCCGAGGCCTATCGGCGACTGTCCGACGAGTTTGGCTACACCCAAGAAGAGCTGGCGCGACGGGTTGGACGAGAGCGGGCGACGGTGGCCAACTCACTGCGACTGCTCAAGTTGCCAAACCGGGTGCGCGAACAGGTGGCGACCGGACAACTGGCGATGGGTCATGCGCGGGCGCTGCTCGGGCTAGAAGACACGCGAGCCATCGAGGACAGTGCCGACCACGTGGTCAAAAAGGAGCTCTCGGTTCGGCAGACCGAGGAGCTGGTCCGGCGGGCGCAAAAGCCGTCGGGCAAGGACAAGCCGCAAAAAGAAGAGCCCAAAGCCTCCTCCTCGGTTCGTGATGTCGAAGAGCGGCTCCAGCGAGCACTCGGGGCGCGGGTTCACCTTCGTCAGAAGTCCGCGCAGAGTGGCGTCATCGAAATCCAGTATCACTCGCTCGATCAGCTCGACGGTCTGCTGCTGACCCTGTGCGGCGAACAGAGCGAGTAGCGCGGCCCTACGTCCCGATGATGCGACCGAGACTGCCCGGTTGATACTCGCTACCGATGGCGGCGATCTGGCGAACGTCCGGTTCGACCCCGGGCTCGACATCCGCCAGGGTGGGCAGCGGCGGCACGAAGATGCTGCGCCGAATCCGGCGGTCGAGCGCAATCAGCGGCGTGGCAGCGGGGGCTACCGACGGGCTCTGTTTGGGGTCACGTCCCGTTGGCAGCGAGATTCCGACTTCGGGGACGGCACGGACCGGGACAGCGGGCTGATCGAGGGCCTCGGCATCTGTGGTATCGACCGCGAGCGGTGCGCTGGCCACGCCTTCGCCAAATGACTCCCCTTCAAGCTGAGCGATTTCATCGAGTAGCTCACTTTGCGTCGCGACGTTGGCGAAGAGCTGCCAAGAGGGCAGTGGGGCCAACGGCTCGTCCGGGCTCTGTTCATCAGACGCGGCCATGTCCCCATGTTACCTCGGTCCCCGTGGCCTCGGCTACGTGCGATATAATGACGCATGACCCGAGCGCGTGCGGTCTGCTTGGTGTTCCCACCGCACTGGTACTACGCGGCGGTTCCGGCGGACTTGGTCTATACCGGCTCCTACCTGCTCCGCCACGATGTGCCGGTCCGTCTATACGACCTCTCGGCCGGACTGCTGCATCATCACTTGGCGGGCACCCCCGGCTACGAGGCGCTGCGGCAGCGGGACACCTACCTATCACCCGAGCGCTACAACCAAGCGAGCGAGCAGGTCGAAGCCACGCTGTCGCGACTGTCTGACCGCATGCGCACCCAGTACAGCTTTGGTGCGCTGCGCTTTCCCGAGGTCGATGAGCAGCATGTGCCCTCGGCGCTGGCGGTCGGGCTTCTGCCCCATCGCAACCCGGCGCTCGGGTTTCTGCAAAGCAGCCTCGAGTCGATCTTGCGGCCCGATCCGGTGCTGATTGGGGTGGCACTGGTCCATCCCGACCAGCTTGTGCAGACCCTTTCGCTCGGGCGACTGCTGCGGCAGGCCGGCTACAAGGGTTTTTTGGTGGTGTACGGGGCCCATGAAGACGTGCTGTCCCCGGAAGACCTTCTCGAAGACCTGCTGCCCGCCCCCGGGGAGCCGCTGCACCGCCTGTTTGATGACTTCGACGGGGCCATCATCGGCGAGGCCGAAAGCGCGCTCCGCTTGCTCCATGGGGCGCTCTCGGCGGGACAGTCGCTCGAAGGCGTACCGAGCCTGCTCGCCCCCAAACACGGCCTGTCCGGCGTCCCCACCCGTGGTCGTGAAAAGCTGCGAGCCCTCTCCCGCCCCGAGTTTTCGCTGATCGACCCGAGGGTCTACCCCTATCCCGAGCCGGTCGTCGATGTCCGCATGTCACGCGGCTGCCCCTGGAACCGCTGCACCTTCTGCGCCATCACCATGCATCAAGAGG
>CALLYL010000526.1 GCA_937859535.1 uncultured Myxococcales bacterium | reverse complement strand
TCTCCAGCGCCGCCCCGGTCAAGTGCTCACGCGAGTAGGCAATCGACCGGGCCATACGCTGCGCCGTCGCGACAATTGCGGTCTTGGCTTCCTCGATCGTCGCCACTAGCTCTTGCCAGCAAGGATTCTTGCTGCCTCCGCACTGGTGTAGCGGCGACGGAGTAGCGCCGCCACCAGCTCGTCAGTCGCTTCGGACAGCGGGTAGACCTCCAGTACGATGGCTTTGGCTTGTTCCCAGCCCGGCCACTGTGACAGCGCCGTGAGCGACGAGCCCTTGCTGAACAGCTCGATGAGCCGCTGCCGCGTGAGGTCTGGCGTTTGCCCCAGCTCCAACATCCCGCTCGCCGCCACATCGGGCAGGCCAGGAATCTTGTCGAACCGCGCAAACAGCGGCTCGGCGGAAAGTCCCGCCTTCGACAGCCGATAGGTCGCCCCAATATCGCGGTCGCGCAGCCACCAGGCCGCCACCAGCACCGCCAAGCACCACAACGTGTCCGGCGGCAGCTCCATCAAACCATCGGCTGCACGAACCAACGTGCGAGCCAATCGCTCGAGCCGTTCCATCGCAATCCTCCCCCCTGGCGTGGCATCCCACGCCAGCTCGCGCCTACTTCGCTCCCGTGCCCCCCGACGCCGCCAGCTTGGCCAGCGCGGCATCGCGCTCGGCAGTCACTTTCGCCAGCGTCGAGGCATCGACTTTGCCGTCGGCCCACCGAATGCGCAGCGCCCGCACAAGGTTGGCAAAGCCCAGGTGCGTAAAGACGTTGGCCGCTTCCGAGGCAATTTCTCGACTGAGGCTCGGCAGCTTGCCCTGCGGTCGCGTCAAAAGCTCCGTCAGATAGACCGCAAGGCCGATCATCACATGCGGCGCACCTTGCAGGACATCGGCGTTCTTGCCCATCCACGAGTCCTTGCCGCTCCAGTTGCCGAGCGCCCGCACCGCCCAATTGATCAACTCCGTCGACACCTGCGCAATCGTGCCGCCCCCGAGGTCCACCGACACACGATGCGTCTTCGTCGTGTGGTCCTTGGCTCGCTTCTCGGCGCTCGACAGCATTTCCTTCGCTTGCTCTTTGCGTGACCGAGGCTTGCCCAGGTCTTGCTTGATCTGCGCCAGTGCCGTCGCGCTCTCGTTGAGTTCACGGAGCATTTTCTCCATGACCGGACTCTCTCGCTTGGTTGCCATTGCGTTCCCCCCTCGTTGGTCGTCGTCACTCTCGATATGGATTCAGGTCTTGCTGGCTCGGTACTTCCGAGCGCAGGCTCAAAAAGTCGAGCAGCGCTTGCGTCTTGTCCGTCATCTCGTATGGGGCCGTCTCGGCGCTCCAGTCCTGCCGGTGGCGCAGCTCGGCGAGTGCCAGTCGAGCGAGCGGCTCAGTCGCAAACGCCCGCAGCTCCGCCCCCGATGGCAAGTGGATGATCAGAAACGGCTTCCCCGCGAGCTCATCAGCGACGATGGCGAGATCGGTGGTCGCCTCCATCGGTTTGATGCTGACCCGCTTGGCCTGCCGCGACGAGATGTAGCTCACCGTCAGCGGCTTCAGGTGCCCGCGCGGAAAGCGCACGCCCCACCACTGCTCGGTCGTCAGCGACGTGGCGGTATATTGCAAGTCCGTCCGCTCGGTGCTCGCGAAGCGGAAAAACGCCGTATACGTGTCCCGGTCAAAGTCCGCGAGCGTTTCCGTCGTGACCCGTGGGTCATTCGATTCCACCAGCTCGAAGCGAGTCCCGACGCGAATCGG
Organism: uncultured Myxococcales bacterium; assembly: GCA_937859535.1. Classification (GTDB taxonomy): domain Bacteria; phylum Myxococcota_A; class Polyangia; order Palsa-1104; family JAEUJZ01; genus JAEUKA01. The sequence goes on along the minus strand of CALLYL010000526.1, from coordinate 7,140 downwards.
CACCAAGAAATCCAGCACCGCGTCGCGCACCGTCTGCACAATCTCGGGCCAAAATGACTGCCGCAGGCGCTTCTTGTACGCTGTCGACGCCCAGCGCAGACCAAGCTGCTCCCAAGTGCCGGTGACACGGATCTTGTCCAAGATCGCGAAAATCTGGCCCTTCAGATCCTCGTCGGGATAGACCGGCTCCGCTTTCTGCTCTGACGGCAGGTAGCCTTCGCTGAGAATCGGAAACAGATCGTGGTCCGTCGGACCTGGGTTCTGCTGGTCACGCAGGTTCCACGTCGCCGACCCGAAAACCCGCCAGCCGTAGGCGGTGCCACTCACCCGGCCCAGCTCGATTCGTCCGCCCATCGTCCAGTCGGGCAGGATCGGAATGCTGCGACTTTCGTAGTCGTGGTCGATCGTGATCTCGACGCCACGCGGCAGGTGAAACAGCAGCCAGGCATACGGCCACACGGTGTCGGGCACCTTGCTCAGCCGACTGAGAAGCTGCCGCTGCTCCTCCTGCAAAATGAGCCTCTTCTCGTCGTCGTCGGTTCGCTTGATCGCGTTTTCCCGACTCCACAGCGAGGTCACGTCATCCCAGCAGCGCTTCACCATCGCTTCACGCCGACGGCGTTCCTGCTGCTCGCGTAGCTCCCGAATCGACTCTCTGGCGCTCTCTTCGTCCTGAGCCAAAAACAGCACCATCTGCTCGCTGTCGAGTTCGTTGTCGGCGGCGGGATTGGCCAGGTTGTTGTCGGCAGACTCGATGATGTCCGACATCCAGCGCAGCTTGCCCAAGATATATTCAAATCGAACCACATCGAGTGATTTGCGCGCCAAAATGAACTTGATATCGACATTGCTTTGCAGATTGCCCTGACGAACCGCGCGACCATTGCGCTGCCGTAGTGTGTTTGGCTCCCACGGCAAATCGAGGTGATAGACGATGCAAGTCCGACGATGCAGGTCGATGCCCTCATACGCGGCTTGGTTGGCAATCACGATGTCGTATTCGGGCTCGATCTCCTCGACTTCGATCGTTCCATCGGGCGCGATGACCGCCGGTACACCGTTGAACTTGTCCGAGATGGTGAGCCGCTTGGCGGCATCTTTGACCACCTCGCCGTTGATGACCGCGATGCGCGCTTTGGGCACGCCGCTACGCACGAGCAGCTCGACGAGCCAGCGATGTACGGCCACGTTGTCACAAAAGACAATCTGCCCGCAGCCGATGTTTTTCAGCATCAGCTCAACGCATTTATCCAGCTTGGGCGAGTTAATGCGTCTAACGTGGACAGCATTCGCATACGACCACTGCGTTTTGAGCTTGCGCTTCTTGGCCCACTTCTTTTTCGCAATCTCTTGCAGGTCTTCGGTTTGCCGCTCCCACTCCGCGACCACTTCGGGATTGCCCTCCAGTGATGCGGCATAGGCTGCGTCGACGGTCTGCATCGTCAGCTTGGCTTTGTCCACGCCCGCCATCTCGAGCAGCGCCAGCCGTCGCGTTTTCTCCTCGCTCGGCAAGTCCGGGTGGTTCATCGGCACCCGCTGAAACTCGGTCAGCTCGGGCAGGTCGGGGCCTTCCGCCAGCGCGGGATGCACCGTCACAAGCTGAAGTCTCGTCAGCAGTGACAGCGCCCGATTCCGCAGCGTGCTCAGCTTCTTGCCGCCTTCCGCATGTCCCATCTGCTTGAGCGTCGCCGTGTAGCGCCCGGCCAGTCGGTAGTAGACCCGCGCTTGCTCCTCATCCATGTCGACGAGCATCGTCTCGGTCTTGCTCTCGGGGATTTGCAGCCCGACCTCTTGTGCGGTCTTAAACTCCGAGTACCGGAAGATCACGTCGCGCAGCTCGAGCAGGTTGCGAAAGCCCGCCACCACCGACTGCTCCTTCATCGTCATGTCCGCCTGCACGACCTCTCGTCGTTCGAGGTACAGATAGCGATCGATGTAGGCTTCGACGGTAGGAATCCCCATGTCCGCCCACGCCCGCTCGCTGACGAGGTTGATCAGGGTGAAATACTCAATCGGCGAGTTCTTCGCGGGCGTCGCACTGAGCAGGTAGGTGCCACCAGGCGAGCCGGTGCGCTGCGACAGGTTGTGACGATACGCCGCGAGGTGATAGCCACGATCGCTGCCGCTCTGAATCGCGCCGAGGTACTTGGGATTGCCCGCCTCAAGCTGTCCGACGGCCCAGATGTTCTTAAAGTTCTGGGCTTCGTCGACGAGGATCATGTCGATGCCGATCTCCTCGAACGTCAGCCCTTCGCCGCCCGAGGCCATCTCGGCGGCCCACTGCTCGGTCGCTTCGGCGACGAGCGCCCGGTTGCGTTCACTCAGCGAACTGAGTTTCTCGACGATGGCGCGGAGCTTCTTTTCTTCCTCAAGCTGCTGACGGAGCAGTTCGGCGGCGATCTGTTCGCGGATCTGGGCCTTGGTTTCGTCGTCGGCCTTCTCCCAGACCTCTTCGCCGACGATATCGGCAGCCTTCTTGTCGCTGACCTTCGGCGGCGTGGCGTCTTTGCCGCTGCGCTGCCGCTCAATGGCTCGCTCGATGATCTCGCCAAACTCACGGGCCTTGAGCTGGACCTTGCGCGCCAGAATCGGCGTGCTCTGCGCAAACCGCTTCCACGCTTCGAGGCGCATACCGATCGTCGGAAAGAACGAATACGGCACGATCGCGACATCGTATTGACCACTCTGGAACCGTCGCCACTTCTGCTCGCGCTCTTGCTCGGTGTCGGGATTCGATACCCAGACGCCGTTGCGGTCGAGTCGTCGTGATGAGCCCACGACGACGATGCGGTAGTCGGGCAAACAGCGCAGGATGTCGCGATACCACTTCCAGATGAGCGTGTTCGGCACCACGACGAGCGGCCTTCGGCACACGCCTCGCTCGCGCTGAATGGCGAGGGTCGCGATGCCCGAAAAGGTCTTGCCGACGCCCGTATCGAAAGCGTTCAGCCCGCCGTTGTAATGAACCAGCCGACGGACGACGGCGCACTGGTGTGGCTTGAGGGTGATGCTCGTGCCCCAGCGCGCAATCTGAAGCGGCGACGAGTCAAACTTGGGAATGATGAAGTTTCCGGCGATGGCCGCATACGCCGCCTCGATGGCGTCGATGCGCTCCTGCTCGCTCGCGGCCCAGGTTCGGAAGTGCGTCACCTTCGTGCTCGTGTAGAGCAGTCGGACCCGCTCCAGCGCTTCTTCGGCGCTCTCTTGTTCCCCTTCGTCGTCGACCAGCCGCGTGTACGGGGGCCGAAACAGCGGCAGGTCCATGTTCAGCCAGCCAAACAGCACGGCAGCCTCGGTCTTTTCACCGATCTTCGATTCGAGGTAGGCGTAGGGCGTGCCGACGAGCGTGAGCATGCCGTCCTCGCGGACCAGCTCGCCGACTTGCTTGCCGAGCACCTCGCTCATCCACGCCCGAATCAGCCGCACCGGCATCCACGTCAGTCGCGGATTCGGATCGATGTCCGCGAAGTTGGGAAAGCGCATGATTGACCGCAGACGAGCCACTTGACTTGCCGCGATCGGATCGGTGCGAAACCCGACGGCACGGGCGTAGCGCTGCCCCACGAGGCCGGTGTAATAGGCGTCCTCGTGCATCCAGACGGGCGGCGACGTGAAGTCTTTGGCAAACGCTGCGCGAACCAGCTCGGCCTCCATCGTCGCGGTGTCGGGATTGCCAAAGCCAAGCTGGGAGCGGAACTCACGCAGCGCAAACTCGGTGAACGAGCCGCGCTGACGTTCCAGCCAGCCAGCGGTATCGGCCAGCGAGTCACTGCCGGTATAGCGCTGCTCGACGAGTGGCGCTTGCGCCAAGACCTCAGCGATCTTGCCGTCGCGCTGCCAAATCGAAGTCAGCGCAGTGATGCCTTCGACCTCCAGAAACCCGTCTAGCTCGCTCCCTCGGTTGCTCGCGGTGAAGCTCAGCACGTCGTCGAGCAGCTCACGGTGCATCGCCCGCGCTTGGGCCAGTGATGCCAGGTCGCGCTTGGCCACCAGATCGAGGTACTTGCCGACCCGCAGCCCCAGCGACGACGCGACCGACACCGATTCGGGCAACTCGGCCTGACGCTGCCGCGAGCGCCGCACCGCCTGCGGCACCACCTGGGTCGGACGAGTCACCTGGCAGGTTGTGCAGCGCTCACGAATCGTCGGGGACGGCGGCAGCCCGACGTAGGAGCCGGTCACTTCATAGCGGAACGCATCGTCGTCCGGATCGCCGGGCTTGCCGACTTCTTGGCCGAGAACGTGATGCTCGTGGGCCGCAAAATACTGACCATCGACGATGAACTGGTCATCGGACAGGACCGAGTGCAACAGCCCGCCGCGCGCCTCGACCACAATGGCGTCGGTGACAATGCCCGCCCCAGGAAAGGTACTCGAGGGCAGCCGAAACGCGGTGAGCAGGTGCGCTTCCTTGAGGAAGTTCTCTCGCAGCGCCACAAACTGCGGTGCCTTCGACGACAGAAATCCATACGGGATGATGAAAACGGCAAGTCCACCCTCGGCGAGCAGTCGAAGGGTTCGCCGCATGAAGTAGATGTGGGCTTTCTTCTCTCGAAACGCCGTGTCGGGGTCGATGGCGGCTTCCGCCCCGCGCTGCCCAAACGGCGGATTGCACAGAACGAGGCCAAACTTTCCATCCAGTCGTCCCGCCGTCGCCACAATCCACTGCTCAAACGACGAGTGCAGCACCGTAACGTCGGGCCGCATCCGTCGCAGCAGCGCCGCCGAGATCTGGCTGTACTCGATGGCGGTGAAGCTCAGCGACTCAAAACCGGGGATTGAGAACGCATTGAGCAGCCGACCGATGCCCGCCGACGGCTCCAGCGCCAAGACCTCGCCTTGGTGGCGCGGCAGACGCGAGATGCGAGGCAGAAGCAAGTGCGCCAAGTCCAAGCACAGCTTCGTCGGCGTGTAGTATTCGTGCAGGATCGCCTTTTCGTCGGGGGCGAGCGCCTTGGGCAGATACGTCTTGGCGGTTTCGACCGACAGCCCGCCCCAGCCGGTGTAGCGAATCAGCGTCGCCGCCTCACCCGCCTTGGGTTTGTCGAGCAGCACCGCAATCGCCTGAAAGTTGGCGAGCGTTCGATCATGTGGCGTGCGCGGCTCCTCTCCCCGGACCAGCAGCTCGTGTAGCTCGCGCGCCGTCGGGGCCAGGTTTGGATCGGGCTTGGGCAGCGTCACGTAGCGGTCGCGGGGCGCTTCGGTCTTGGCTTCGGAAAGCAGCCGCAGCCGAATTTGCAGCCTAGCTTCGGCCTGCTCCTCGGTCTGGATGCCCTCCAGGCGGGTCTGCTGAAGAAGCTGCTCGCGCCGCTCGGCGTGTTCGTCTGTGGTCGGCAGAGTTCCTTCGGGCAGCATCCGGCCAAACCACGTCCCGGCCAGCTCGGTGAGCACTTGCGCCGTGGTGTCGTCGTTCCAGTACGCGGCTTTGGCAAACCCGACAAAATCTTCACGCCCGAGCACCTGCGGCAGCTCGGTCAGTCCATCGGCCTCAAACACCACCAGCCGGTCTTCACTGACCGATGGAACCAGCCGATACACAGTCCGACTGCTCGCGAGCAGCGGCTCAAACGCCAGTCCGTGCGCCGCAGCAAGCTCCTTGACCACCTCGGTCAAATCGGGACGATGCGCCAGCACGCGACTGAGCAGCCACTCTTGCTCCTCGCGCACCGCCTTCGCCATCCACGCCCGCACGCTCGCCGCACTGTGCAGGTGCCACTTGAGCTTGTTCTCGTGGTCGAGTCGCTCGGTGAGCGGCTGAAGCAGGGGCGAAAGCGTCTGCGTGAACATCGCCTGCACCGACGCGAAGTTCCGCCGAAACCACGACGCGGCGTAGTCCGAGTCGACCCCTTCGGGCGGATTCTCGACGAGGGCATTGCGAATGCCCTGCACGAGCTGGTATGCGACTTCCTGCGCCTGCATTAGCTTTTCGGCTTGAAACCAAGCTGCTCAAGCTGCTGGGCGAGCGCCGCACTGATGGCCTGCTGCATCTTGGCGTCTTTGTCCTTGTCCGGCCCGACGACGGCTCGCTTGCCCTTCTTTTTGCTCTCATCGGACGTTGCCGTCGTTGGGGCCGCTGCTTTCTTGGCGGCCTCCTTCTTGGGTTTGGCCGCCGACTTCTTGGCCTTCGGCGTGGCCACGATTTCGGGTGACTCCACCGGCTTTGGCACCACCGGAAGTCCTGGCAAATGTTTGGTCCAGCCATAGTTCGTCTCGGCCCGTGCCACCTGCGCTTCCAGGGCCGTCGACCGCGCCACGTCGATCGCCTCCGCCAGTCGCTGCTGGAGCGCGGCGAGGCGCACCCGCTTGGCTTCGGCAGCATGTTCGGTTCGTGGTGGGTTGGTGCGCAGCTCATCGACAAACCGCTTGATGTCTGCGTTCACCTCCTCGGCACGCTTGACCGCCGCCATCGAGAGTCGCTTTTGTCGCTCGATGACCGGTGACTCGCGGTACGCCGCCAGTCGATACAGCGACCCCCGAGGCGCCCTCACAGGTGGGCGAGCGATGCCCTTTTTGTACTCGACGCCAAGCGCCGCTGACGGAAACAGCGCCTTGCCGTTGCAAGAGCACGTCGTCTGCGCAGTCGCTTCCGCCGTTCGGCCTGCCCGCCACAGGTCTTCCCATATCGGCTTAAGAGCGGCCAAGTCCTCGTCCGCAAACTTCGCATTCGGATACGTCTCTGCGAGGTATGCCAAGATGTTCGCAAAGAACGAAGCCGGTGGCTGTTTCTCGATTCGTGAAGGAAGCGTTTTCATCCAATCCTCCGCAAGACTTCGACGCGCAAGCGCTCAAGCAGCGCCGAGCCAACTTCTTGCACCAAAGTGTCTGCCGCAATCCGCAAAGTCCGGGTCTGAAGCTCACTGACCGTGTGTTCGCTAATCTCCAGCGGCGACCCGCAATGACCGCAAACCAAGCGCTCACGCCGGGACGGTCTACGCGCAATCCGGTTGGCTTCACCACAGGATATACAGAGCGATGCACCTATCTCTGTAGCCCAGGCTGCCCGCTGTTCATTGTACTGCTGTCGGCTTTCCTCATCCCCAATCGCCGCATAGGCTTCATTGACCAAGGCGGCCTGTTCTTTGCTGCCGCCTTTGTCCGGATGGGCGTGCTGCATGGCCGCCAAGTACCCGCTGCGGATTT
>CALLYL010000525.1 GCA_937859535.1 uncultured Myxococcales bacterium | reverse complement strand
TTGCCGCGATCGGCGTAGGCCCGGCGAATTCGGTCGAGACCGATCGCGTAGGCAGCGGTGCGTAGGTCGAGCCTTTTCTCATGCGCAAAATCGCGGACCCAGCCGTAGGAGCGCTTCATCTGCTTCTCGAGCCGAGCCTCGACCTCTTCGAGTTCCCATCGCTCCGAGCGCTTGTTTTGGAGCCACTCGTAGTACGACACGGTCACACCGCCGGAGTTGGCGAGGATGTCCGGCACCACCGTGATGCCGCGCTCGTTCAAGATGGCATCGGCTTCGGGGTACGTCGGGCCGTTCGCGCCCTCGACGATCAGCTTCGCCTTGATGTTGCGGGCCTCCTGCTCGCCAATCTCCAGCTCCAGCGCAGCGGGAACCAAGATGTCGCATTCGACGCCGAAGAACTCCTCGCGGCTGATGGCTTTTGAGTGTTTGTAATCGACGACCGAGCCGGTTTTGCGAACGTGCTCGGCCAGCTTGTGCGGGTTTAAGCCCTCGGGGTTCGCGATGTAGCCTTTGTAATCGCCGGTGGCGACGAGCGACACGCCGAGCTTCGACAGGATCTTGGCGGTGAACGATCCCACGTTGCCAAAGCCCTGAATCGCGACCGTCTTGCCGGTCAGGTCGAAGCGGCGGTCCTTGGCCCACTCGGTGATGCAGTGAACCACTCCAGCGCCCGTCGCTGCCTCACGCCCGAGCGAGCCGCCAGAGGTGATGCTTTTTCCGGTGACCACGCGTCGCATCGCATTTTTGTCGAGCGCGCCCGCGATGTTCATGTAGGTGTCCATCACCCAGTTCATGATCTGGCTGGTGGTGCCCACGTCGGGAGCGGGGATGTCGTACTCGGGACCGATCGAGCTGGCCAGCGCGTGGGTAAAGCGACGGGTGATGCGCTCGATTTCGCCGATGCTGTGCTGGGTCGGGTCAAATTGGACGCCGCCCTTGCCGCCACCAAACGGGATGTCGTGGAGCGCGCTCTTCCAGGTCATCGCCGAAGCCAGGCCGCGCACCTCTTCGAGGCAAACATCCTGGTGATAGCGAATGCCGCCTTTGTACGGTCCGAGGATGTTGTTGTGCTGGACGCGGTAGCCCGTGAACATCTGGTACTTGCCGTTGTCCATGCGGACCGGGAAATGAACGATGATCTCGTTCTTCGGCTGCCCGAGGATGAGCGCGATCTCCTCGGGGAGGCTGATCGCCTTGGCGGCGCGGTCAATGTGGATGTTGACGATCGCGCTCAGGTTGCCTTTGGGATGTTGCGAAGGAGTGGCGGCAGGCGCGGGGACTGGGGTGGCAGAGGATTTTTCTTTTGACATGGCAGTTTGTTCCTTGGCTAGTTCGCTGCAAAGCGCCGCCGATGGATTGTGTTAGGTAAGCGTCTCGCACGGCAGCGATCAGGTTCTAAATGAGTGCCCCAATCTACCCCAAAGCTCAGCGCCGAGAAAGTTTCGCAGGCGAGGTTTTTCTCGACGCTGCGCAGCATATTGAAAGGCCGTACCGCACGGCCGGTTCCGAACTTGCCGCCGTTCGTCCTTCTCCATCGGCAATGCCTGGACTCGGCCGTTCGGGAGGACTGCTTCCCGATAGCCTAGCCGGACGGATGGTGGTCACGATCTTTGACGCGGTGCAGCAGACGGCTCGCAGCAAGGGCTGGTTTGCCGCCAGCTCGGTGATTGGCAAGACCCTTCGTGAGGATCGCAAGCTGCACTCCCGGGATCGTCGTTATGTGGGCGATACCGTCCACGCGATGCTGCGGCGATTGCGACGACTGCGAGCGCTGGTCGGTGGCAAGAATCCGAGCGCCCAGTCGCTGTACGCGGTCTATCTCATCGATGAATGGGCGACGCTGTATCGCCAAGCCAGCGATTCAAAAGAGCAGCGCGAGGTGCTGACACGCTTTGCCAAGACCGCCGGACTGTCGTTTGAGGAGACGCTCAGCCGTCGCGATCAGATGGAATCCCAGGTCGCCCAGATCCAAGCGCTGGCGGTCTCCGACCAGGTTCGCGTGCTCGGCGAGGCACTGTCGTATCCCGACTGGCTGGTGGCGCTGCTGGTCGGCGAGTTTGGTCTGGATCAGGCGATGGCGGTGCTGCGTGCCCAAAACGGGCGAGCGCGCCTCACACTGCGGACGAATCTCGTCAAGGTCAGTCGTGAAGAGCTGCTTCATCGGCTACAGACCCTGGGTGTGACGGCAGAGCCAACTCCGTGGAGCCCGTGGGGCGTGGTGCTCGATACCCACCTGAACGTCTACTCGCTGCCGCTTCACGAAGAGGGCCTGTGTGAGGTGCAAGACGAAGCCAGCCAGCTTGTCGCCGAGCTGTGCGCCCCGCCGCCGGGAAGCTTGGTGGTCGATGCCTGCGCGGGGGCTGGGGGCAAGACCCTGGCGCTCAGTGCCATGCTCGCCAACCGGGGTCGCATCCTGGCCCTCGATATCGACGAGCGCAAGCTGAGTGAGCTCAAGAACCGGGCCCGTCGCGCCGGGCTGACCAACATCGAGACGCGCTGTCTCGATGAAGACGGCCTGCTGCACATTGTGCCCGAGCGCTTGGTGGGCGGTGGTGCGCAGCGGGTGCTGGTCGACGCTCCGTGTTCGGGCCTGGGCGTGCTCCGTCGCAACCCCGAGGCACGGTGGCGACTTCAGCCCGGCGATATCGAAGAGATCCAGGTCAAACAACGTCGCATTTTGGCGGCGAGTGCTCGGCTGGTCGCGCCCCACGGACGGTTGATCTACGCGACCTGCACCATCCTTCGTCGTGAAAACGATGAAATCGTCGACGAATTTTTGCGGACCCACCCCGACTTCGTCAGCGTTCCCGCCAAAGAGATCCTCAGCTCGGCGCGGGCCAGTCAGTTTGGCGATGGCGAGCGACTGCGCATCCTGCCCACCGAAAACGGCCCCGACGGGTTCTTCGCGGCGGTTCTGCGGCGTAAAGTGTCCGGCCCTACTAGCTGATGGATTCCTCGCGGCGTGGTGGGACGGGCACGCGGGCGAAGTCTTCGGCGGCCACCACCTCGGGAAAAATCGCGGACGCCTCGGCCACATGACCCGCCGTCGAGGTATAGCGCTGCGAAAAGTGGGTCAGGACCAGCTTGCGTGCTTTCGCGGTAACGGCAATTTGTGCGGCCTGCGCCGCCGTCATGTGGGCGTAGTCGTGGGCCTCTTGCTCGTGCTCGCGGGTGAACGTCGCTTCGCTGATCAGTACGTCCACGTTCTCGGCCAGCTTTTCGGCACCTGGACACGGCCGGGTGTCCATGAGCACCGCCAGCTTTTGTCCCGTCCGAGGCTCGCTCACCTCGTCTAGCCGAATCAGCTTTCCTCCGATCTCGATCTGTCCATCGGTCTGGAGCTGCTTGATCTTTGGCCCAGTGACGCCCAGCGCCGCCAGCCGTTCCGGCAGCATCCGATAGCCGTCGTCTTCCTCGATTCGATAGCCGAAGCACTCGACGCGATGCAGCAGCGGTCGGGCCCAAATTTTCAATCGAGCCCCCGGGATCTCGCTCGCCAAAATCGGGCCGTCCGGTGCCTCGGCAGACAGTGCCAGCGGTTTCGGGATGAGCGTCGCCTGTTCTTTGTAGATCGAGGCGTAGCGCAGCCGCTCGAAGAACACCTGACCGCTCGCGGGATAGATGACCTCGACCGGATGAGGCACGCGATCGAGTGAGATACGCTGCGACAGCGCCGCCAGTCCCAGACAGTGGTCGCCGTGAAAATGGGTGATCAGGATGTGGGTAATTTGCGTCGCCGCGATTCCCGCCAAAAGAAGCTGCCGCTGCGTGCCCTCGCCTGGGTCAATCAAGAGGCCGAGCGTGTCCCAGCGGACGAAGATGCCGTTGTGGTTGCGGTGACGAGTCGGCACCTGGCTGGCGGTGCCAAGGAATGTGATCTCACGGGCGGGCATGTTCCCAGCATCATGCCAAACCTTGCACTTTGCCGAAGATGCATCTTGAGCCTGGGCCTGTTTAGGAAAGAAAATGGTTGGATACCCGCAGTGTTTGTGGAGGTGCCATGCAGCCACGTACCCGCTTGAAACTGATTTCGCTTGCCTTGCCGATCCTGCTGCTGGCCTGCGGCAAAAATCCCGAGGAGAAAGCCGCCGAGATTGCCAAAGATGTCGACGCTGCACTGGGAACGCAGCGCTGGGAGCAGGCCGAAAAAAAGGCGCAGGAAATCCTCGCCATTGCCAAGCTCAGCGATGCGACTCGCGATCAGGCTCGGCTCAAGCTGGAGCAGGCCAAGAGCGAACAGCAGGCCAAGCTGCACTTTCAGCGCTTTAGTGGTGCGGCGGGTACGGACCACGACACCGCTATGGCCGCCTTCCGCGATATGGCGCAAGGCTCGTACTACCGCACGCTGGCCAAGTCCGAGTACGACCGCATTCTTCCCAGCTACGTCGAAGATCACCTGGAAAAAGCGGGTAGCGCCACCTTCAATGGTCGCTGCACCGATGCCAAGCAGCAGCTCCAGCTTGTCCTCGACGTCGATCCCCAGAACGCCAAAGCCGTCGAGCTCAGCAAAAAGCCCTGCGCCAAGAAAGCCGAGTAGCCCACTTCGCTACGCGGCCTTCGCCGGTCGGCCTCACGATGGGCTAGTTCGTTCGCGGCTCCACCGCCCCAGGCATGCACTTGGTGTTCGGTCGGGGATTTCCAAAATAGTCTTTTCCCGAAGCCAGACAAGCGTCCAAGTTGGACAAATCTCTCATCGCGGCATCCCACATGCCATTGTTTGGGCTAATGGTTGTTTGAGATCCGCTCGGTGCTGGCCAAGCACTACCTGTATATTTCACCATCAAACTCGACGATGATCCCGTTGGTTTCATCTGGCAAGTCGGGGTGAATAGTGCTTCGTCATATGCATTGGTGCTCAGTGGTGGATTACCCATATGACACGGGAAATGGATCGCATAATTCTGTGTTGTGCTGCCAGAGCCCGAAAAATCACGCGAATAGAAATTTACGAAGAGACTATTCTTTGATGAAAATGTCATTGGTGTAGGTGGTGTCTTCGCTGGGAAGTCATCAAAATGAAAAGCGGCTGAAGCCGAAATTGTATTGAGAGGAATTTTGTTAGTATTTTGAAGAACGGTTGAATTGTTGACGGTGGCTGATGATAGAAATAGATAAGCACCAGCGCCTTTTACGAAGCCGTTCGTGTTACCGCTTTCTGTATTGTTATTATATATAATTGAGTTACGCATCGTCAAGTTGGTGCTACCTAAGCACAATGCACCACCAGCCGCATACTTGGGATGCGTAGCAGTATTCTCGGAAAGAAATACGTTTTCGAGCGTCACTGGGCCAAAGGACAGCACCGCACCGCCGCATGCCATATTGGTCGGGCTGGGGTACGCCTCGGCAAGTGGCGACCAGCGGTTGAAATCAGGGATGGTTTTGGCGATCCCATTTACCAGCTTGATGTTTTTCAGTGTCAGCGAGGCATTGCCACCAACAAAGAAATGACGCTCTTTTCCTTGCGCGTCCAGCGTTGATCCGAGACCATCCACCGTCACCTTCTTGGTGATCGCAGGCAGCACGGACTCTTCGCCCAGCGGGGCACTTGAGCTAAGTTTTTCAAGCGGCAATTGGCGAGGTTCTGGGCAACCAATTCGTACCGTCACATCGGTATACGACGAGGCTTGAGCATCTGAAATAGCAGTCTGGATATTTTTCCCGGATAGAGCGCTATTGTCAATATAGCAACAAGTTGTGAATACGCTTTCTTTCTGGCTATAAGCCACAGTTCTTGAGGTGCATGGATCGAGCATCATATCCTCAAATGAGGCATCGGATGACGAACCCGCATCGATTAGTTGGTATGTTCCCCAGAAATCAGAGCAGCCGAAGAGGAGTGGCAGAGAAACCAAGGTGATATGTTTAAGCATGATGGAACCCCCAATTGGTTGATAAGAAACACCAGTGCCATTGTTAGATAGCAACTAGCGCTTGTAAAGAATCGTAAAAAGATCGCTCTGCTCTTTGCGGCCCGGAATTGCAATCAGTGCTCCACCACCGAGCAGCGCAAATGTTCCGATAATGGCCAAACCAGGGCCTAGCGAACCAGTATCTCGATAGTAGGTTTTGCCGTCGACGGTGCATGGCATGCTCGCCGAACAGGCCGACGAAGCACTGACTGCGCTGGCACCAAAACCAAGTAGTACGATGCCTGTGGCAATCGCCGAGCCACCCACCAGCCAGCGCCAGAACGGGCGGGGATGCTGGATGGTGCGCGGCATAAATTGGATATCGAATTTCGAGGGCGGTGGTGGTGGCGGGAGCGTGACTCCGGGCTTGAGGCTTACCTCTAGTTCACTGGTCTTCCCGTCCGTCACTTCCGTGTTCGCGATTTCGGGCGCAAAGCCGGGCTTGCGGAACGACAGCTCGTAGCGACCGACCCAAGTGGCGCGTGACAGTGGGGTTTTGCCGAGCAGACGCGCACCTGCGTAGACCTCGACACCCTCGGGAATGGTGCGAATGTTGATTGTTCCGCGCCGGCGCAGGCTGGCATCGCCAATGATCTGCGACAGCATCTCGGGAATCGCGGTGGCGGCACGCTCGGGAGGGAGCTCGCGGCTGGCCTGTCCGGCAATCGCCCCCACCGTTGGATCGAGGAGCTGCAGTGTCAGCTTGTACGACGGTGCCCCACCGGTTTTGGCGGCGGTGTTTTCGACGGAAAGGCGAATCAGCCCATCGACCTCGGTCTTTTCGGCGAGCTTGGCCTGGCAGTCGATCTGATCGAGACAGCTTGCCAGCTCCGGCGCGGACTTTAGGGCGATCTCTCGTTTCAGGACGGACTTCTTTTCGCCCTGGACGCCCAGTTCGATTGCCTCGTCGAGCTTGATGGTCGACGGTTGTGGAACATCGGAGTATTCGGTCAGCACCACATACGCGGGCAGTACCGTGAGCAGCGTCGAACGCGTGGCCCGGTTGATCCGCAGCTCGGCAAATCGTCCCGCCGAGACATTGACCTGCGCCGGGACTTGCTGCTCCGGAAACTCCAGCGAGATGATGTGTGAGTCACCCGGTGACACCAAAAGTGGCTGCACCAGCGGTAGCGAACCAACCACCCGTCCGTCGACACGAACGATGGCACCGTCGTCACCCAACACCAGCACCTTGCCACTCGGCGGGCGCTGTTTGGACAGAAGTCGCTGGATCTCGGCACCCATGGCCGGATCGGGTGTGCTGGCCGGGTCCGATTCGTAGCGACGGAGTAGATCGTGGGCGTCGAGCAGTCGCCCTTCCTTCGCTGCCACCACGCCCAAGTGATACAGGATGGTGGGGCTCGGCCACTTGAGGTACGCCTCGGTCAGCAGCCGCTGCGCTTCGACCAAGTTTTGTTCCGCGAGCGCTTTGGCGGCATCCTTCACCAGTTGCGTCGACGCTTCTTGATCTTGCAGGCTGCGCTTATGGATCTGCGGGCCGGTGTTGCGCGGCTTGGCCACGACGGCAGGCACCGAACCAATCAACGTGAGTAGCAGCGTCGAAACGATCCCCCACCGACCTGACCGACGAAGCGACCTCACTACTGTCCCCCGTCGCAGTTCCCTACTTCACGCTGGTCGCCTGCCCGAAGATCGACCGAATAGGTCTTACCCTGGGCATCGCGGACTTGGTGCTTTGCGGGAATCATCCAGTACACCTTGCTTTGGCAGCGGCCATTGACGAGCGACTTGACGATCACCTGCCCCAGCCTTCCCCGTAGTCGTCCAGTCGTCTCGATCAACTGGTTCTTGAGGTCGGTGCGACCTTTCACTTTTTCGCCTTGCTCGAGCGCTTTTTGATAAGCGTCCATCGCCAAGTGCCAGTCCTTGGCGTTTTCGTGCACCCGCCCGAGGTAGTACGACGCATCAAACACGATCGAATAACAGGGCCCGTCATGGCCGTGTTTGCGGTCCTTTTGACAGGTGGCACGGGCCCGATCGAGGTTGGTCAGTGCTTTTTTGCTGTCGCTCGATTTGGCTGCCGCGATGCCGATTCGCAGAAACTTCTCGGCGGGAGACTCGGTCAGCTCGATCTTGACGGGCTCGCCGGCTGCGGTGACGGTGACTTCCTGATCGGTCGCCAGCGTTGATACCGTATGTTTTCCGACCATCAGATCCAGCGTCGCTGGTGCCGCTTGCCACTGTCGCTTTCCGACCTGGAACAGCACCGGGCCGTTCGAGGTGACAACGAGCTTACCGGTCGCAGTTCCGGTGGGTACGTCGGGCTCTGGCGTCGCGGACTTTGGTGGCTCGGCCGAAAACGCGGAACGCCGTGGCGGCAGCGTCGGCTCGACAATCGGCGCATCTTCGGGGGTCAGCAGTCGCGCCAGCAGCGACCGTGCCAGTGTCCACACCATCGAGTCGTTGTCCTGCGCCAGCTCACGCAGGAGCGGCACGCCATAGTGACCGTGTGGACCCTTGGGGAGTTCCGCCGAGACTTCCGCCACGGCTCGTCGCACCTCTGCCGCTGGATCGGCGCTCGCTTTGCGGAGCAGCGCGACCGCGAGGACCGGTTCGACATGGCGCAGCGCTTGTACCGCCGCCACTCGCTCCTCGACCGAGCGACTCCGCAGAAGGCGCAGCAGGTCCGCCGGGATCGGCTCGGTGATGCCCAACCGTCGGAGCAGGCCCGCCGCCAACAGTCCGTCGACCCCGCCCACGGTAAAGAACGCCTTCAGGACCGGAATCGCTCGCTTGTCGCCCGCTACCGCCAACAGCCGGGCAGCGTGCAGTCGTACCGCGTCAACGCTGTCACTTAAAAACTGCGCCACAAAGTCACGATCGCCAGCCAGTGCATCCAACACCAGATGGCGAATCGCTGGGTCATGTTGGCTCCTAAGGGCCTTCAATCGCTCGATCTGCTTGCGATCACCGAGTCGCAGCAGCACCGCCGAGGCAATGGCCTGTTCCAG
>CALLYL010000524.1 GCA_937859535.1 uncultured Myxococcales bacterium | reverse complement strand
GCTTTCGCAAGAATGGGCGGACGGCTGAAGTGCTGGGAAATATAGCGAAAACGGCGAGCAGATGACAAGGCGATAAATCAGCTCGATGCCTGTTGAGTCGTTTTCCGATGACGACGAGCAGTCAAACGAAGCGCCAGCAGCATCGCCACAACGCACAGCCCACTGACGATGACGACCGCCCCTGTGTTGCCCTCCATCCGGCCCAGCACGGTCACGGGCAACACCGTCGTCGCACAGATCGCTCCAATCAGCTCGAGTGTCGGTGGCCTTTCGCGACGCTGACGACCACAATAAACCCCAAGACCGATCGAGGTCACCACCAGCATCAGCAGGAGTTGCCAGCTTGCCGCAAACGCCACCGATTCTGGCAGCGCCTGTTCACCGCGATGGAGCAGGACTGCATAGAGCGCTTTCACTCCACTCGGGAACAGCAATCCTCCAAGAAGCACCGAGCCATGCAGCGCGAAAGATCCCACCACCAACAGCTCAAGTCGCAGCGGTGCCCCGGCACGCTGCCGAGACAGCACCCCGAGTAGCAGCACTGCAAGCAGACACGCGTATCCAAAGCTCTCGCCGAGTCGCTGAAACATCCCCCCCGGTGGCAGCAGCGCCATGTCCGCGAGCAGTGTCACCGGCTTCGCATCGGGTTGGAGCTGCGGGTCCACCGACGGACCCTTCTTATAGACACGACCTGCCGCATCGATAAATGCAGAAACGCCCGTGTTGACTGCCCGCACCAGCTCGACCCGATGTTCGACGGCGCGGAACACGGCCAACGCAAGATGTTCGTACGGTTCCGAGGTCGCGCCAAACCACGCATCGTTGGTGATGTTGACCATCAGATTCGGCGGATTCTTGTCGGCAAATAGTCGTCGCCCAAAGGCAGGAATGATGTCCTCGTAACAGATCATTGGACCGAGCGAATAGCGCTTGCCACGAACGTCGATCGGAAACGTCGTGGTCTCGGTACCACGCGAAAAGTTCGAAATCTCGGGGATCGCTTCGCGCAAAAACGCAAGTTCATGAGCAAACGGAAGGTACTCACCAAAGATGAGCAGGAAGTTCTTGTCGAACGTCCCCGCCGTTTTACCGTCCTTATCGAACATGACAGCGGTGTTGTACATGTCGAGCTCGCCGGTAGCGGAGCGCTCAGCGGTGAGTGCGCCAAACACAATCGGGGTCTGAAATCCACGCTGCACCTTGCGGGCGTCACGCTCGGGAAAATCGCCCCGCACGGGCCGCAGCAGGGGGTACGGATACGAGGACTCGGGCCACAGCAGAAGCTCGGCACCTTGGCTCGTCAGCTCAGCGCTCAACGATAGGTGCAGGTCATGCTGCTTTTCGCGCAGCCCCGGTACAAATTTTTCGTGGATCCCGACGTTGGCTTGCACGACTCCGACTCGGATCTTTTCGGCACTCTGCCGCGCTGCATCGACTTGATGAATCCGCACCGTGCCGTAGGCGAGGCTGAGCACAATCGCTGCCACCGCCGCAAGGGGCGTCCCCAAAAAGGCCCGCAGCCGTCGCCCTGGCTTGGCTCGACCCAGCGCGTGCAGCACATCAAACAGCGCTCCGTTCGACAAGACGAGGAGAAAGCTCACACCGAGTGGCCCAGTGATATCGGCAATCTGTATCACCGTCGGCACCCATGCCTGCGTAATCGCCAGGTACCACGGAAAGACATAGGGCACGCACAGCTCGCATGCGACCCAGACCAGTGGTGCCAGCCACGTCACCTTCAGCCCTAAGTGCATCCGCAAGCGACAGATGATCACCGCGAACAGCCCGAAGGTCAGCGCCTGGTACGCAACCAAGAGCAAGAACAGAGGGGCCGCGACAATCCATGGCAAGTGCCCAAAGCGCTGCAGCAGACCGACAATCCAGTAGAAACCGCCACCGTTGGCAAAGATACCGGTGACCATGCCGTAGAAAAATGGGTGCTCAGTCCGTGGCTGACCATCGTCGTCGAGTAACACCCACAATAGCGGCACCATGCCGACCCAGCACAGCGGCCAGATATCAAAGTCGGCGCACGCCAAAAAAAGTAGCGTCCCCGATAGGATCGACAGAATCAGGCGACCCCAAAAGCTCGCCAGGACCGGCTCCAAAAAGGGAGGTAGTGCCCCTGAACGCCGAGGACGGGGCAACGGCAGCGATGCAGATTGAGCAGCAGGCGAAGGTGACGAAACGGCTGGAGTTGCGCTTGGGTCGGAGGCTGGGCCAGACATCCTCGGCAGCATAGCGAATCGCTCCGCCGCTTACCGCAACTTCGCGCAGGTCGCAGGCTTACAGGTCGGTGGCGACATGGAGAGCGCGGGCGACGGGACGTAACGTATCGCGGACGAGCTGCTTCACGGGTTCATGTTGAGCGACGAGAAGCGCGATGCCTGGACTCATTGTGTAATAGCTGCCGACGAGCGCCTGACCGAGCGGATTGGTCATCAGATAGCGATCACGAAACCGTCTCAGCAGATTCACCTCTGGTTCCAACTCCGAGCCGAACGCCGCCGTCGCGATGAAACAGCCGGTCAGCGTCGTGAAGTTCGCACTCGAGGTGTCGATCTCGGCGTTCAGAATCGGTCCAGCGACGCCACAACGACTGATCGGCTGCACGGCCAAGTAGTACTTGGTCTTGGGCAGAAGTCCGATGATCTGGGTACCGACCTTGCTGCCCGGTGGTCCCAAGTTCGCCGATGGTGCCGGCAGAGCCCGCGAGAAGTTCTCAGCCGTAATCGGCCCCGTGCTCTGATAGCGAACGCGATACTCCGATGCGGGTGCGCCGGTCGGCACCTGAAAGTCGAGCCGAAAGGTAGTGTCGGTGATGTCACTGAACTGGACCTTGCTCGGCGTCTGGGGCATCTCGCACATGCTCGGATCACACGGTGTGACCGCAACCTTGACGCGCCAGCTCCCGTTTTCGTCGGTGTTAAGCGCCAAGCGATCACCACCGGAACCACCGCTCATGCTGATGGTGTTATCGGGAGCGTTGAGCTTGCCGCTCTCGCCCTTAAAGTCGCCATAACCCGCGTAGTCCGTCGTCGTTGCGATTCGACCGCTTTTATCCAGCCGAAATGGAACCTTGTAGACGATGCTCGGCTGGCCGTAGGGATCCTTGCCCAGGTGATCCCACTCAGCGTGGGGCTCGGCCATGGCGCGACCAGTGGGCCAGTAGGCGTTGAAGTCGCCTTCGATCCCGACTTCAACAAAGAGGACGTAGTCATCGTCGGGAACGAGCGAGTCCGCAAACCAGCGAATCGGATCGATCAGCTTGCCGATGGCAGGCGTGGCCCCCGAGATCGCGGCGACATCGTTGTCGGTGGCAAAACGCTTCACATCGGGACTGTCATTGCCGCCCGTCGTCGACAGATCTGCACGAGGCGGATAGACAGAGTTTTTGCCCGCCGCGTAGTAGCCCTTGCTGCCGTAGAACGCCGAGGCGCAGCTCACCACGTCGACGCCGTTCATCTTCTGGATGCGCCAGCCCGATGGTGAACAGTAGTAGTTTTCCGTCGAAGAAACCGGCCCGTGATAGGCCACGGTGTTGTCGTCGTCCGAAGGTGAACCTTGGAAATCAGGCGGGCAGCTCGGCGAGCATTTGCCGCCCATCATCACATAGCCATAGCTTTTGCCGCGATGGTGCGCCCACACTGGCAAGCTCTGCGGACGACGACCATACGGCCAGCGGAAATCACTCTTGAGCCATGCATTGCCGGGCCGATTGCCGAGTCCCAGCATGCCAATCGAGCGGGTCACGAACAAATCGGTCAGGAAGCTGCCGTTCTGTTTCTCGATCCAGACCGCGATCTGGGGCCGTAGCTCCTCGCGTCCATTTTTTGGCGGGATGCCTTGCGGAGTGAAGCGCACCTCGACCCCTCGACAGGTCGGATCGGCACTCACCGATGGTACTTGCGCCAAGAGCACGCCCAGAAACACCGCCAGCAGAGGTTGTTTCATGGGCGAAGTATACGGCCGTTTCGCAGTCACTTTCATGGACCCACTCCTTGCCCCGGTGGAGCCAGAATGACGCACTCCAGCGGACGCAGCCGAAGCTGATTTCCGTCGAGAAGTAGCGATTCCTGATGTGTTGAAAAGAGCAACTGTCGAGCCTCGGGTAGCGACACCTCGACGAGACGAGGCGCAAAATTGAGCAATACGTCGACCAGTTCGCTGCCACTCCGTCGCTGATACCCCAGAACCGGTTCCGGTAGATTGGTTGGATGCCACAGCGTCAAACTGCCCGAGTGAAGTGCGGGCAGCTTGCGACGAAGCTTGAGCAATCGCCGGTAATGGGACAGCAGTGAATTGGGGTCGGTGAGTTGCACCGCCACGTTGGTCCACGGATAGCTTGGATGCACTGGCAGCCAAGGACGCGTCCCGGGTGGCGAAAATCCAGCATTGTCGGCGGAACTCCACTGCATGGGGGTGCGGCACTCATCGCGGTTGATCAGCACGCCTTTGCGACGAAGCAGCGTCTGTAGCCACGGCGGTACAAACCGATAAAAGTGAGCCAGCGGATCCAGCGCCGAGGCAATCGGAAGATCGAGGTTCGTCATCCCGATCTCTTCGCCTTGATACAAAAAGGGAACCCCACGTGCCGTCAGTTGTAGTGTCGCAAGTACCTTGGCTCGCCGAGGATCGTTGCCGACTCGCTCGATGTAGCGGGCGCGATCGTGGTTACCGAGCACCCACGTCGGCAAAAGCGGTGCGGCAAACTCTCGTTCGTATTCATCGAGAAGTGAGTGAAACGCCTGTGCAGAAAACTCG
>CALLYL010000523.1 GCA_937859535.1 uncultured Myxococcales bacterium | reverse complement strand
TCCGCCACAGCCAGGGAGTCACCCCCGAGCGAAGCCAGGCTGTCGTGCGGACCCACCGGATGGATGCCCAGAACCGCCGAATACAGTGAAGCCAGCGACTGTTCGTCTGCGTCGAGATGGACCGTCTCCGAGGGTCGATCCGTCTCGATTCGCTGGGCGATCGCCACCAGCGCTCGCCGGTCGATCTTGCCGCTCGGAACCAGCGGCAGCTCGGCCAGCGCCTTGAATCGCGACGGCACCATCGCAACCGGTAATTTCTCGCTCGCCCGCTGCCGCAGCCGCTCGACGCCCAATTCCATCGGCGAGCAAAACAGCCACAGCCGCCGGACCTCAGGATCGGCCGGACTGGGCACCGCGACGGCTGCCACCATCCCGCCCGCAGGCAAGTCGGTCGACACGGCCTGCTCGATCTCCTCCAGCTCCATGCGGATGCCGCTGACTTTGACCTGATTGTCGACGCGGCCCAGGTAGTCAAGCTGTCCATCGGGCAAGCGGCACACGCGATCCCCAGTTCGGAAGAGCCGTTCGTCGCAGCGCGTCGGATGCGGAACGAAGCGCAGCCGGTCCTCCTCTGGACGTCGCCAATAGCCCCGACACAGCACCGGCCCCCCGACGTAAAGCTCGCCCTCGCCTCCCGCCGGAACAGGCTGCCGCTGCTCATCCAGCACCCACAGCTCAGCACCGGTGATGGCAGTGCCAATCGGGACTCGGCCCTTGGGAATCGGCGTCTGCGGGGAAAACTCGGCACAGGTCACATCGGCAGACACCTCGGTGCTGCCGTACAGGTTGAGCAGCGTCGCATGCGGATGGGCCTGTCGAAAGCGCTGTAGTAGCGCCGCACTCAGCGTCTCGCCACTGCTCACCCACAGCGAGACGAGGGGCAGCCGCTCGCCGAGGTCGGGAAACACCCGCAGCAGCGTCGAGAGCAGCGAGGGCACCAGCGTGAGCCGGGTCACCCGGTGAGCGGCCAGCGTCGCCACCAGGCGGTGCAGATCCGTCGCTTCCTCCGGCCCAATGATCGCGGTGGGCACACCTTGCAGAAGCCCGCTGAACACCTCCGTCACCGAGTCCACGAAGTTGAGCGATGATCGATGCGCGACCACTTCTCCGGGTGCAAACGGATACTGGGCGAAGCCCCAGCACAAGCGCGTCGCCATCCCGATTTGGGTCACACAAACGCCCTTCGGTCGCCCCGTGCTGCCGGAGGTATACAGAAGGCACAAGAGGGCCTCGCCTCCATCGCTCGGCAGTTCCAGCGGCTCCATCGCACAGGCCGCCACTTCCGCAGAGTCCACCGCCAAGCCGATCAGCGACGAACGCAACGACACAGAAGCCTGGTTCGCCCCGCCCGTCAACATCACCTGGGCCCCGCAGTCTTCGGCGATCCACTGTTGGCGCTCCTGGGGATACGTCGGATCGATGGGCACATAGATACCGCCGGCGAGCAGGATGCCGAGCAGCCCGATCGTCGAATCCAGGGATCGCGAAATCGCCAGACCAACCGGGGTTCCACCGCCCACACCACGACCACGCAGCGCCCGCGCCACTTGCGAGGCACGCCCGAGGAGTTTCTCGTAGGTGAGAGACTGCTCAGCACACAAAAGTGCCAAAGCCTCCGGATGGCGCTGTGCAACCTCTACAAACCATGCCGCCAAGTTCTTGTTTGAATGCGAGAGGTCCATCTACATACTGCTATCAAAATAAGCGTTTTCATTCACGAATGATTCATCAACCATTGCTAGCACACAAGATGCGCAGCAATGGCATCCATCCGCATCGTTTACAATATTTAAATCTTGGTGGAACACATCAGGTCGATCATAGAAACGCTTCTGAAGAACAGAGGTCATGTTAATTCCTTCACAAACAGGATGGCTTCGCGATGGACATTGGCCAATGAGGCAAACACCCGCTGTCCTTCAAATTCGTAGGTGGAATACTCACGCGATGAGAGTCGAGTAAACCCCGCCCGCTCGGCCTGAATCGCGGTCACGCGATGCGTACAAATCGTCATGGCGAAGCGGTAACCACGCTGCCGAGCCGCAGCCAACGATTGCAGCTCCAGCTCACGGGTCATCTCGTACCCAGGAACCCCCGGGATGGTGCCGGTCAGGGAAAGTTGCACCACTTCTCCTCGGCTGGGTTCCCCGTACTTTTGAATGAACTCGTGTTCTAGCTCGGTAAGCAGCTCCAGGCTCGGCAGCAGCCGCACCGGTGCCGTCTCAACCGGGATCACCGCCAGGCTGCAAAAGTCATGCGCGAGACAGATGCCCAACACCGGCTCGCCACCCTTCTCCCGTGCCACAAACGATAGACCATCCGCCCAGCTAGCCTGCACAATCGGCGTGACAAACGGCAGGTCGTCTTCCACTGTGAGCGCCGTGGCGGCGGTGAGCGGCTCACGATCGGCGTCCATCTCGGCCGCCAGTCGAATGGTCTGCTCCTCAGTGAGCCCTGACGCAGACAGCGGCAACAGCTCAAACCCGAGCTGTGGAGGCAGATCCAATACCGATTTTTTGTCGCCATCGATCCAGCTTGCGATCACATGCAGCGGCAGCCGAGCAACTTGCAGGCTCTCCAGCCGGTCCCCGTGGAAGTCTCGACCGATTGCGACAAGCAGCTCAGCCAGCGCCAGCGAGTTGCCACCCAAATCGGCAAAAGAATCTTGGCGCGCAATGGGACTCACAGATAGCACGGAGGCAAACAGCGCGGCCAGCCGCCGTTCCGTGTCGGTCAACGGTGCCTCGGACGGTTGCAATACCCGCGTCGTGCGCTGCGCCAGTTCCGTCAGGGTGCGCCGATCGAGCTTGCCATTGGGCAAAAGCGGCAGGGTTGCGATAGCGAGGTACTCGGCCGGTAGCATGCTCATCGGTAGCAGCCGCTGCGCCGCAGCCCGCAGCATCGAGACGTCCAGGTCCGGCGGCGAAAAAAACGCAAGCAGTCGCCGCGACAGAGGCTGTTCGGGTTCTTCTTTGACGATCACCGCCAGCTCACGAAGCCAGGGACACGCGCCAAGCAGTGTCCGCTCAATCTCCTCCAGCTCGACCCGCACCCCGCGCAGCTTCACTTGATGATCTTGCCGTCCCAGAAAGTACATCTGACCGAGGCCGTCCCTTCGCACGCGATCACCGGTGCGAAACAGTCGCTCACCGGGACGCTGCGGGTGGGCCACAAAGCGACGCGATTGCTCGGTCGGACGACGTAGATAGCCCTGCGAAAGCACCGGACCACCGACGTACAATTCGCCGCTTTGACCGTCTGGCACGGGCTGCATCTGCTCGTCCAAGATCAGCAGCTCGGCCCCAGCCATCGACGATCCGATCGGCACCCGTTCCTCGGGTAGCGGCAGGTGTGGCGGAAACACCGCACAGGTAACATCGGCAGTCACTTCAGTGCTGCCATAAATATTGAGCATCGTGGCCGATGGATGGGCAGCCCGAAACTGTCGAAGCAGCGACAGCGGCAACTCTTCTCCGCTACAGGTCCACAACGTAAGCTGCGGCAGGGCCTGTTCCAGGTTCGGCACGGTTCGGAGCAACGCCGCCAGCACCGAGGGAACCACGGTCAGTCGCGACACCCCAAAGCGCCTGAGCGACGCGAGCAGTTTTCCCAGATCGTTTACTTCACTCGGCTCCAGCAGCGCGGTCGGAACACCGCTGAGCAGGCCCGAAAAAATCTCGGCCACCGAGTCCACAAAGTTGAGCGACGAGCGGTGAGCCACGACCTCGGCACCACCCTCGGCAAACGGGAAGGCCGCCACGCCCCAGCGCAGCCGGTTGAGGGTAGCGCGGTGGGAACCACACACTCCGTTGGGCCTGCCGGTGCTGCCCGACGTATATAGGACATACAGTAGATCATCGGCACAAGACTCCGTCGCCGCAAAGTCCGTCGCGGGCGACTGTCCTGCGAGCGTATCCAGATCGACCACCGAGCCAGTAAGTTCCAGCAGCGGCGGCACCATCGAGGTTGCGGTAACCACAACCGATACCTCCGAGTCGGCCAGCAAGAAGCGCTGACGCTCCACCGGATAGTCGGGATCGATCGGTACGTACGCCCCACCGGCCAGCAACGTGCCAAGCACCGCCAGAAGCGACTCCACCGAGCGCGGCAAAACGATGCCAACCAAGACGCCTCGGGCGACGCCGTGCCCACGCAGGGCTTGCGCAACCACAATCGCCCGCCGCAGGAGCTCTTCGTAGGACAGTTGCCCCTTGGAAGAAA
>CALLYL010000522.1 GCA_937859535.1 uncultured Myxococcales bacterium | reverse complement strand
AGTCGGACGGCGTCTGTTTCAACCAGCCTTGGCACCGCATGGAGATTGCAACGGAACCCACCAAAGTAGGCCGCTGCGATGCTTCCCTTGTGGCGTCAATGACCCGGTGCGGACACAGCTTGTCGAGTTCGGGGTAGCTGAGATTCTGTCAACGGACTGCGTCATGTGTGGCGACACGGAAGCCATCGCTCTCAACGGAACCGGAGTTGATGCCTTCGCACAACGTCCTCGCGAGTCGTCATGCAATCTCACCCACCAGACGCTACCCCGTAGGCAGCGACTGATTGAGGACCAGAAGCTGTCTGTGAATCGCTGTCATGGCGTTGACGGTGGCCAGGCTCAGCATCGTTGGATCTTGCTCTGCGACAGACAGGAACTGCGGGGGGTAGAGCATCGGAGCCGCGCGCATCGACGCCACGATCCATTGGCTGATTTTGGTATCGGAGGATGGTGCGCGGGCAGGCCTGATGATGATCTCTGACAGGTATAGCTGAGCAGCCAAGACAGCATAGGGAAGCATCCTGTTGACCCGCGCTATGATCTCTTGGGGGCTGGTGATGCCGGTATTCTTGACGCTCTGCTCCAGCTGTGGGCCGAGAAGGGGGACGAGCCAGTGCTTCCAGTAGGAGTGACTCTCAATGCTCGTCGTTGACCACGATGCGAGTGGCCCTGCACCTTTGGGAATGAGCGGAAGCAGTCTCAGGAACTGCAGCCGCATGTCCTCAAACAGAGAAGAGTAGGCTTCTCTCTGTTCGTAGGCCAGTTCCTCCCAATCTATCTCGGACGGATGTTTGGACTGATCTGCAATACAGACTAGGCTGGACTCGGTATCTTGCGGCGTAGATCGTCGCAGCTCTTCTTGCTTCGCTCGCAACTCGTCGCGTTCTCTCATCAGTGAGTTCAGGTCTTGCTGAAGCGCACTGCATTCTGCATGAAGTGAATCCCAGCGCTTCGACTGTTCCTCTCGTTGCGCTTTCAACTCATCGCGTTCTGCAACCAGTAAGGATGCTTCTGTACGAAGCGCGCTGCATTCTGCATGAAGCGAATCCCAGCGCTTCGACTGTTCCTCTCGCTGTGCTCTCAGTTCGTCGCGCTCCGCCAGCAGGGCAGACTGCTCTTTCCGCAGCGCGCTTTGTTCGGCATGAAGTTGCTGTAAGTCCCTCGTCAGAGACTCACGCTCGGAATGCAGGAGGGACTGCGAATGTTTGATGGCATCGAAACCGGCGACAAGCGCTGCGAGCTGCGAACGATCTCCAGCCACTGCTTGTGGGATGGTGTGCTCCAGTAGCTGTCGGAGTATGCGGTGCTCTGCAACAACTGCGATCTGCGCCGTGCTTAAGGCTTGGAGTTCCTGCGCGATGGTGCCGAACTTGTCGCTGAGTTCAGTCAACCGTTGGGTCTCAATGGTCGATGGTGATGTTGACCTGTTGACGATCGTACCAGGGCGTTGACCTGTTGACGACTGCGCCGCCTTCTCGGCCCGCCTCCTTTCCCGCGAAGCAGCAGACTTGCAGCTGTTGCTATGGTACTTTGGTCCCGTCGCTGGAACTCGCTTGGTACAGCCTGGGCGTGCGCAGGGCCGATCGCCTGAGTTCGACATCCTGTCCATCAACATCCCCCTTGTTGACCTGCATGGTAAACGGTGTCCGGACAACAAGGAAGCGTGGTTTTTTCAGCGATGGATCGGTAGAAAGAGAATCCGTAACAAGTTCGCGGGTTCTTCGTTTCTCGTCGAAACAGAGCGCATGATCGGTTACGTTTTATCGCAGAGGGGGCGTGACAAATGAGGGAATCGAAGAAGCCGAAAAAGTGTCCCGCTTGCAATAAGGATCTGCCAGCGAAGCGCCGGAGCCATCGAAAGTACTGCGATGCAGCCTGTCGGATGAAGGTGTATCGGCTCGGGGCAAAGGTCGAGGCTGCGCAGCGGAATCGCGA
The DNA here is from genome assembly GCA_937859535.1 of uncultured Myxococcales bacterium. Classification (GTDB taxonomy): domain Bacteria; phylum Myxococcota_A; class Polyangia; order Palsa-1104; family JAEUJZ01; genus JAEUKA01. The sequence continues at coordinate 7,449 of CALLYL010000522.1, read as the reverse complement.
AACGAGGCCAGCCAAAGTTGACGTGGTAGAGACCGTCATCGCTCTAGGCCAACAGGTCCGCTGCCGCTGCTGTGGAAATCGCTTCACCTTTGAGCTTATTCCGACGGAGCTGCTCAGCCGAGTGGTTGACTTTCATCACGCAAACACTCCGCACTTCAGTCAACAGCAGAACCCGCATGTAGCGGAGACGCCGCCTCTCCCAGGGCAATTTGCTCAACCGTACACCCCGTCAACAGCGGCAGCGCAGACATCACCAGTTTCGGCACCCCGACCATCGGTACAGCCCTCAGTACGGTCAACAGCGGCAGAGCCGTTAACACCGGTCCCTGCGCTACGACCATCGATGCAATCAGCAGCACTGTCAACAGCAGTAGCGCCGTCAACACCAGTCACTGCGCCGCGTCCGCCGGTACAGCCCGCAGCACAGTCAACCGTGGCAGCATCGTCAACCCAGGCTGCACGTCCCTCGGTCTCGGCACCTTCAACATCGTCACGCCAGCCCGTAGCGCCACCAGTATCACCCGTGACGACGGGAACAACACCAAGACCGACGACTCCGAATCGGTCACCGGAGGTTCCGCCGCAACGCAGCGCCTCCCCGCCGAGCGCTCCGGTCGGCAATCCGACCATCAGACAGAGTGCGTCCATCATCGCTGGTCCATCTGCGCAATCGGGGTATCCAGCGGATCGGTTGTCGCCCCCGACATCCGCCACACCTGCGTCATCTGCACACTCGGTGAGTCAGGTGACGATGGACTTCCAGCCAAGTGCCGAGGACGAATCAAGGGAGGAATCGGCAGGTGAGGAGCAGAAAGAAGATCCTTGCCACGATCATCATGCTGATCTCGACGAGCTATTTGGCCCTCATGATCCCTACTACGATCCAGCCGCAAAACTCGTCGCGTGGGTGCTGAGACTTATGCACAACGTGGCCTATCTGCAGAGACGGCGCGGTGAGGTGGAGACAGAGCGTCGCATCAATACGAGACAGACTCTGTACGAGCAAACCCATCGATTTGCAACGCTCACGCGGGCAATCAGTCTTCAACGACGTCACGGCTTGGCACAGCCCCCGAAGCTGGACTGGTCGGCTCGGCTGGACGACAACTCTGAACAGAGGCTTCTCGATAACCTCCACACCAAAATTCAAGCCCTGCGGCAGAAGCTCGAGGAGCTCAATCCAGATACCAATCCGCCCATCAGGCAGAGTGCACCTGTCGTCGCAAGTCCATCCCCACAATCGGGACCACTTTCGGATCGGTTGTCGCCCCCGACATCCGCCACACCTGCGTCATCTGCACACTCGGTGAGTCAGGTGACGATGGACTTCCAGCCAAGTGCCGAGGACGAATCAAGGGAGGAATCGGCAGGTGAGGAGCAGAAAGAAGATCCTTGCCACGATCATCATGCTGATCTCGACGAGCTATTTGGCCCGCATGATCCCTACTACGATCCAGCCGCAAAACTCGTCGCGCGGGTGCTGAGACTTAAGCACAACGTGGCCTATCTTCAGCGGCAGCGCGGGGAGGTTGAGACGGAGCGTCGCATAAGCACGAGCCAGACTCTGTATGAGCAAACCCATCGAGTTGCAACGCTCACGCGGGCAATCAGTCTTCAACGACTTCAAGGCTTGGCACAGCCCCCGACGCTGGACTGGTCGGCTCGGCTGGACGACAGCTTAGAACAGAGGCTGCTCGACACCCTCCAGACCAAAATTCAAGCCCTGCGTCAGAAGGTTGAGGAGTTGAAGCCCGATAGCGCTCCGCCCATCAGACAGTCTCCCGCTACAATCGCCAGTCCGGTGCCGCAACCGGTGGCTTCGTCGAGTCGGTTGTCGCCGCCGACAACAGCCATGCCTGGTTCGCCTTCACACAAGGTGAGTCAGCAGACGATGGACCTCCAGTCCGACGCGGAATCGGAGGACGAATCGGAGGACGAATCGGAGGACGAATCGGAGGACGAGGAACAGGATGAGGCTGATCCTCGCCACGATCATCACGCGGACCTCGATGAGCTATTTGGTCCTCATGATCCCTACTACGATCCAGCCGCAAAGCTCGTCGCTCGGATGCTGAGACTCCAGCACAACGTAGCCTATCTTCAGCGGCAGCGCGGGGAGGTTGAGACAGAGCGTCGCATAAGCACGAGCCAGACTCTGTACGAGCAAACCCATCGCTTCGTAACGCTGACGCGTGCCTTCAGTCTTCAGAGACGCCGCGGCTTGGCACAGCCCCCGACGCTGAACTGGTCGTATCGCCTAGCCGACAGCTCGGAACAGAAGCTGCTCGACACGATCCAGACCAAAATTCAAGCCCTGCGGGAGAAGGTGGCGGAGTTGAAGGAGCCGTGACAGAGAGAACGCAGTGGTTCGTCAGGCGGACCTTCATTCCAGATCAATTTGGCATGCTGCTGTCGCGACAGATCAACAATTCCTACTGCTTCTGGAACAGCCAGACCGAACACGGAATCGCGTTACCAGTGTTGCGCTTCTGGTCAACTTGGACCTTTCTCGGGCCCTGAGATTGTAATGGCTGGGCTCGGTTAGGCCGCCATTCGGCTGCGGTTGTCGGTTCTTCTTTTCTACCGAGTTCGGTCCGCTTCTGTCTCCGCACGCCTTTTCTCTGCGCCCTGCACGCCCAGCCACATCGGCTTCCCGGTTCTCCGCTCCGGAGCCTGCCTTACAATCTTAGGGGGATTCCGAAAGTCCAGGTTAGGCTGATGCTACACAAGGTACCCGTAGCCAGGCCGAGCGCCGTTTTTCGATGTTTCGGTTCAAGCGGTACGATGAAGGACTGCTGGCCGAAAGCCTGGCCCGATTTGGTTGGGAGAAGCTTGTCTGTCTGCCGATTGGGGAATCGGACCGTGCGCCGATGGCGATGCTCTTGGTGAAGCGCTGACGACAGCAGCGGCGTTCGACGCGACCTTCCAGCCCGGCGACACCGCCGCTCCAGATTTGGATTGACTCGACGGCCCGCCATGATTCGCAGTACCATCCGCACGTCATGCCAGCCGTCAATCAAGCTCAGCACTTTGGGGACATTCACATCGAGGGACAGGGGCAGCTTACGATCAATCAGGTCGTGCAGATTGCCGTCGCAGAAGTGAAGACTCGGGCGTTTGTGCCCGGCTCTCCGTACGTCGGACTGCGTCGGTTCGAGGAGCGCAACAAAGACTTCTTTTTCGGTCGCGATCGATTGGTCGAGCAGATTTTGCAACTGCTTTTGCAGCGCAACTTTGTGCTGGTGGCGGGACCATCGGGAAGTGGCAAGTCTTCGGTGGTGCGTGCGGGACTGATTCCACTGGTTGCGAGTCAGTTTGCGCAGGGCTGCTTTCGCGCGCTTGTACTAACACCGGATCGTGATCCGTTTTCTTCGCTGCGCGCGGCTTTGCAGAGTGCGGGAATCGCGCAGAGCAGGCTTACGGAACTTGATGCGCGCACCGCGGACGCTGTGAAGTCAGTACTGACAGAGACGCGCCCCCCCGATGAGCGGTGGGTGCTGGTCGTCGATCAGTTCGAAGAGATTTTCACGCTCTGTGCCAATGCCAAACATCGTGAGGCGTTCATTTCGGGACTCACCCAGCTTGCGCAAGCTGCACAGTCCGAGATCAAGATCGTGGCGGCGATGCGCGCGGATTTCTTCGACCGCTTCGGTCCGTATCCGACGTTCGGAGCGCTCGCGCAGCAGGGCTTGCAGCTTGTGCTGGACATGGAAACAAGCGAGCTGAGAGCGGCGATCGAGCAACCCGCGGCCAAGCATGGAGTGGTGTTTGAGGAAGGCCTGGTCGAGCAGATTATCGCCGATGTGAAAGGACGTCCGGGGGCGCTGCCGCTTTTGCAGTACACGCTCGATCTGCTGTGGCGCAGCGACAATCCTGCGGACGATCGGACGCTCAATACGAGCAGCTATCACAAACTCGGTGGCGTCGAGGGTGCGCTCCGTCAGCGAGCCGATGCAATCTATCGGAATTCCGATCCGCAGGGAAAGACTCCGCGCAGCAAAGACCAGCAGGAGCTGATGAGGCAACTGTTCTTGCGCGTGGTGGATCTGACCAGTCAAGGAACGGAAGCACGCGCGGTGTCGCGACGTGCATCGCTTACGGACTTCGCACGAACCGATGAGCAGCAGCTGATTCGCGAGCTGGCCGATGAGAAGCTGCTGGTGACGAGCGCGCAGCGAATCGATGTGAGCGGCAAGACACAAAGCACGGTCGAGATCGCGCACGAGGCGCTGCTGTCAGCGTGGCCACTACTCAAGGGTTGGATCGAACAGGCGCGCGAGGTCATCTACGTCCGCAACCGAATTTCCGCTGATGCGCATCGCTGGACGGAAGTGAAGGCGAGCCAACCGGAGCTGGCTGGCGAAGAGCTGTGGAGCGGAACGCGGCTCCAGCAAGCCATCGAGCTGCAGGCTCATGGTGATTTCGCGACGGTGCTTGGTGGACTCACCGAAGCAGAGACCTCGTTTCTGGATGCCAGCGTGCTGGAACGGGAGCGCAAGGCAGAGGAAGAACAAAGGCGACAACAGCAGCTAGTTAAGCTTGAGCTAGCAAGGGTCGAGGCACAAGCGCTGCTCCGCGCAAGAACCAATCGCTTCCTCGCGCTGTTGGTCGTGACGATGGCGGTCGCTCTGGTCATCGTTGTCAGTCTGTTTCGTCAAGCAAAGAACGAGGAAAATCGAGCAAAGAAACAGGAAACAATAGCCACTGAGGCCAAAGCTCTTTCAGCGAAAATTTCTCATGAAAAGACTCAACTTCTACTTAATTCGCAAGTTGAGCGCGGACGCGAACTCCTATTTAAGGATAAGCACCCTGCACAGGCCCTGCTACGGTTGAGGAGTGCTCAAAAATTAGGCAGCGAACATGCAGATCTCGCCGGGCTATTAGATGTAGCGCGTACAACTCCTGGCGTTGGCTTTGTACTGAATCTGCAACTAAAAGATAAAATCACGAAAGCATCGTTTATCGCCAATGGTCGGCACATTCTAATACTGTCTGGTAATGTAGAAACGGCATTCGGAGATGTTCTTGATACGTCCTTGAGTCTTTTGGATGCCACCTCTGGGAAAGTAATCAGGACAATGGATATGTCGAAATTCGGTATTTATGCCATTTCATCATCACCAAGGAGTCCACGTTTTGCTACTGTTGCCGGAAAAGAATGGAAAGATTTTCCAGATGGAAAACTAGCTCGGGTATGGGATGCAAATAATCCAAAGTGGAGTACCGAGCTAATCGGCCACGCTGCCCAAATTACTAGTATATCGCTTAGCCTGGATGGTGGTCGTGCAGTCACTGGGAGCGCCGATAGTACTGCGAGAGTTTGGAATGTCAATACCGGCATTCAACTGTTTCCGCCGCTACGAGGGCACTCTGGTCCTGTTCAAGTGGTAAATTTCTCCCAGAACGGACAGAGAATCATTACCACCGATAAAGGCGGAACGCTCAGACTCTGGGATGCATCGAATGGAAAATTGCTGCATAAAATCAATCTTCCGAGCGCGGCGAGGGAGATCGCATGTTCAGATGATGCCAGTACTATCGTCACATCCACCTCATCTGGCCAGGTGTTAGTTTGGAATATGCAGAAGAGTACGACTACGCCCATTGCTTCTAACACCATCTGGGAGAAGAGTGTTCGATTCAGTCCAGACAGAAAAACCGTCGTTACCGTTGCCGGTCAGCGAGCAACATTATGGGAACTCTCTAGATCGATGAGTAAGGAAATTCGACATGCTGACTCGATCACCAGTATTGAATTCAGCCATAACGGTCAGTATCTTCTCTCAGCGGGCAAGGATAATATTGCAAGGATATGGTCTGCCTCGTCGGCTAAGCTTCAGTGGGAATTTGAAGGTCATACATCCGGTTTGATCTCGGCCGAATTTTCTCCTGATGACTCTCACATCTTGACAGCAAGTGAAGACGGTTCTGTTCGTGTATGGCCCGTCAAAATGAGACGCAACATTGCCGCCATCTTCGCGATCGATGGGGATGGCTCGAATTTGGTCGGTGCGGATTTCAGTCCGGTAGGAAATCGTGTTCTCATCAGATCCAAGGACAGAAATATTCGATTATGGGAGCATCAGGAAAAGAATCAACTTAGAGAATTAACAACTGGAAAAATGCGTGACTTGGAGCGGGGTTGGTTCAGCCCCGAGGGCTCAATATTGACCCTCGCTGCAATCTCACCATTCAATGGGAAAGATGCATTCAAGGTGCGCGTATGGAGCATCAATAGTGGGTTACCATTACGTGTATTTGATAAACATACCGAAAGTGTATCGGCCGCTACATTGAGCCCTGATGGACGCCATGCCGCCACAGCAGATGAAACCGGTAAGGCGTATATATGGAGCGTGCCCGATAAGGATGAAGAGCCCTGGTTATTGGAACCTCATAACGACGATGGTCTCGTGTTGAATAAGCTACAGTATCGGCAAGATGGAAATTATCTCATTGGATTGCTTGCGCCATCTAAATCAAGTAAATCTCATGGAATGATCTACGAGTGGAGCTTAAAGGAAAAGAAGCTTTATAATACAATTATGGTGCAAGATGTAGATATCATTGATGCAGCATACCTTGGAGCCGGAGATCTCATTATTACCGCGAACAGCGATGGTGTTCCCAGACTTTATGCACACGGACAAAAGACACACATTCGCGAATTCCGAGGCCATAGTTCAAAGGCAAAGCATCTATATACGAATCAGGATGGCAGCAAATTTGCAATAACCACTGACGATGGGAAGCTTCACCTGTGGGATCAACGGTCCGCTAATATTTCATTTAGTGTCAAGGGATATATTGAGTGTGGAACCGGGTTTCACCCGAGTCGGAATCAGATAATTGCTTCTTATGGGGACGGTTCTGCATATATTTACAACACAGACACAGGCTCTTTAGTTGATATGATAATAGGACACAGCGATCAGATGACCTGCGCAGCCTATAACCCTAGTGGAACGCAGGTTGTCACAACAGGAAGTGATGGGTTTGTAAAAATTTGGAATGCTGAGCCATCGCACCTTGATGGCCAAGAAATCGATAAATTCATACAGTGCTATGTGCCGGTTTCTCTCTTAGCGACTCAGGAGAATCTATTAACCTCGTCTTCTCCAGATCCCCATGTATGTTCTCGCACAGTTTTTGAGAACACGCTTTGATGTGACTCAAGCACCGTTGCTATTGACCTTCTAGCTACCGGCCAGTAGACGGTAACATGAGAGGGGTTGATTTCAGATCAAAGCTCGCAGAGAATATTCTTTGTTATGGTCTACTCGACTAGAACTCGAACAGCGGGTACGCCGTCTGACCTTTTGATGGTACGCCAAGAAATCCTCAGAAGTGGGCGAGTTACCGACCTAGCTATCGAATCAGGCTGGTGTTACCAATAGACAGGGCCGGATCTCCGAGCAGTAGATATCCTTGGGCATCGAAGTAGCGAAT
>CALLYL010000521.1 GCA_937859535.1 uncultured Myxococcales bacterium | reverse complement strand
CATGCGGCCTTCGGTCAGCACCAGGTGCGTCTTCATCTGCTGAATCTTCAGCGGATGATCGATAAAGACCGGGCAGACCTCTTGGCAGGCCCCACAGGTGGTACACGACCACAGGGTCTCGTCCTTGATGCGGCCACCCACAAGAGGTGGCATCTCGTCGAGCTTGGCTTGCAGCTCAGCGATTTGCTTCTTGATGTCTTCGGGGGCTTTTTCAAGCTGCGCATCGGCCTCGGTCTTGTCGGTGGCCGAGACGCCCGCTTGCTTCTTGAGCGCATCTAGCTGCATCCCAAGGTCGCCACGGGCCTTCATCTCGTCTTTCAGGTCGTGGATGAGGTGCATCGGCGACAGTGGCTTGTCGGTGTTATAGGCCGGGCAGTAGTTCGAGCAGCGCGCACACTCGGTACAGGCGTACTGGTCAAGCAGCGACTTCTGCGAGAACTGGTCGATCTGGCCAACGCCCCAGTCCTTTTCGTCATCGAGGTTGACCTTGGGCATTACGCCGCGCTGGTCGAGGTTGCGGAAGTAAATGTTCGGCAGCGCGCCCAGGATGTGGATGTGCTTCGAGTACGGCAGGTAGTTCAAAAAGAACAGCAGGATCCCAGCGTGGATCCAGCGCGACACTTCACTCACGATGTGCGCACCACCCATACCCACCGTCGCCTTGCCGATGGCGTCTGAGAGTGGACCGAAGCTCTCCGGGTTGGCTGCCGAGGCATAGTGGAAGCCATGGAAGCCGAAGTGGCTGACCATCAGCATGCCAATTTGCGCCAGGATAAAGGCGGCATCACCCGACAGCGGGATCAGTCGAGGCTTCACGATCACGCGACGGAAGTAGGCATACAGGATCATCAGCAGGACCAGCCCGTTGAAGATGTCAATGCTCCACGACAGCACCGGATAGACCGGCCCGAGGATCATGCGGAAGCTAAAGCCGGGCACAACGTCCCACAAAAGCCCCTGCAACATGAACTCGACGGTGCCAACGGTGATGATGAGGAAGCCGTAGAAAATAAACAGGTGGTGTTTCGAGGTCGCGCCCGCCGGAGTCGCATAGGACATCGGCTCGCCAACCTTCTTTTGGCCGAAGAAGTAAATCAGCACCGATATCACTCGTGAAGCGATTCGGTCGGTGAGCTTGAGGTCGTTTACCTTGCCCCGCGCCATGATCCGATAGAGCCGCAGCGCCGAGCGCAAAAACACCGCGCTTGCGACGAGCAGCAAGGCAGCAAACAAGAGCGAACTGACCATTTCATCTTCCCTTCCCGAGCGTTCCGCCGTGTGAATTGCCTTATATCACAATCCCGAGGTAGCGACCGACGCCACGAGATCACCTACTTGGCCTATAATGCCTACGGTGCCACGCGTAATCATTCGAGTTCGCGATCTCCCTTAGCCTCTGTCCTACGCAGTGTCACCGGGCACAAGTCTCCTCATTGGTAGAATGCCCGATGCGAACCGGCTTCGAGAAGACAACCGCGATGTCGCCGGAGCCATCGATGCGCAGCCCATCCAGACCGCTCGCATTGAGTCTCTACGGGTCTCGGCCAACCATCTGCTGGTGAGCGCCACGAACGACGGTGACCTCGACTTGTACGAGCTACACAGTCGCAACGGAACCTCGATCCGCCTAATTCCCGGTCAGCGAGTTCGGATTCAGGGCGAGGTACTCATCGACTTGGCCCCACGGGGCAGCAGCGCAACGAGTCTCGGAGAACCACGGCCCGCTGATTGGACGGACGAGACTGACTTTGGAACCCAGGTCGTCATCGCGATCAACGAGTGGCTGGCACCACAAACGGTCGATCTGCGGGCTGAGCTGACCGTCTCCGGAAGAGCAGACAGTCTCGGTGCCAGCTTTCATCTAGCCGATGACCATGCGCTACAGGTGATATCGCTGAGCGGTGGCACGTATGATTCCCAGATTGGCGTGGTCCTCGATCGCATCCGGGGCTACATCCACGAGCAAAACCTCCGATTAGAACAGTTCCTGCGCCGAGTCGATGGGATGGTCGTGGCCTCCCCGATCATGCGCGAGGTTCTGCGTCGAGTCGCCGAATCAGCGGAGCAAGGCCGTCGCACCGTGCTACTCGGGCCAACCGGGGCAGGCAAAGAGTGGCTGGCGCGCTGCTACCATCGCTACTCCCCACGCAGCAAGGGACCGTTTGCCGCCCTGAACTGTGCGCTGCTTGACCGTGACTTGCTGTATGCGCAGCTCTTTGGAGCGCGCCGTGGCTCGTTTACGGGTGCGGTCCAAGATATTCAAGGTCTGGTCGAGGCCAGCCATGAAGGCACGCTATTTCTCGATGAGCTGGGTGAAATGAGTCTCGATGTCCAAAAGGCCCTGCTGCGCTTTTTGGACACCCGAGGGGAGTATCAGCGACTCGGCGATCCCAAGCCAAGGCATGCCGATGTCCAGCTCGTCTGCGCCAGCAACGCGGGCCTCGATGAAGCCGAATACCGGATGAAGCACTTCCGCGACGATCTGTGGTATCGACTGTCGTCGGCTGTCATTCGAGTGCCACCGCTGCGCGAGCGGCCCGAGGACGTGATCGCGTTCTTTCAACTCAAGTCGCTGCGTGGCGGCACCCTTCGCGTGGCGGATGCCCTGTCTCCGGCGGCCATGCGCTCTGTACTTGCGGACCCACTGCCGGGGAACTTCCGTGACCTGGAGAACTTTGTCGATCGCCTGCCCATGGTGCAACGACCGGGAGAGATCGACGTCGCAGCAGCGGAGGCAGCACTGCGCGAAGGTCGTGGTCGCCCATCTGGCACCCCCGATTTGCCGCTGAGCGTACGGGATAGTGGCCGGTTTCGGAAGATGCGCCAGCAGGACAGGCCTCCCGATAACCGCACCGTGGACTGGGAAGGGATGTTGACCTCGGCAGTCGCCGCCTTTGTGGCCGACCACGGTGACAGCGTCGCGAGCTGGGGAGAGCTACAAACACTCGTCGAAAAATATCTGAAGCCTGTGTTCGTGGCTCAAACGACCGATCTGGGCAACATCGACGACGTCAGCAAGAGCATCAACTACTCAGCGCTCGCCCGAAAGCTCAACATCGCCGATGGCAGCACCGTCAAGATGCACCTCACCCGGTACGTCGAACGCTTTCGTCAGCGCAAGCCCAATGCTCCCTAGAAACTCGGTTCGCTGGTTGATGACCGGTTGACCAACACAGACAGCAACTCGCGAAGCCGATCGATCGGCCACGCCAGCGCATAGCCAGAAAACAGCAGCATCACCGGCATGGCCTCGACAAAGTACCGCTGGAGCGGAATCGGATGCAGATAGACAAAGGCGACGCTGCGTACGATGGGGATCAACACCAGCGCCAAGACCCAACGCCTTTTGTGTGGCTCGCTCAGCGCAAAGCATGCGCCCGCCACCGATAGCAGCAACAGCAACGAGCCAAAGCGATCCCAGCGCTCGCGCTCCTCCGGCAGTCTCAACAGAGTCGAATTGATGCCCATCTCGTAGGGCGGCATCGGGGACCACAGGGTCTTGAGGCGCACGAGCGGTAGCTCGACCAGGATCCGGAACGGCCGGCGTTTGAAGCGCTGCCAGGCCAGCCGATAGAACTGCTGGTCGACCGCAGGAGACAGCCCCTCCCGGCAGTATTTGTCGAACAGAGCGGCAAGCCGCTGCCTTTCCCGCTCGTCTTCGTACATCACCGGCGTGATGACGTTGGGACGACTCGGCGGCAGTGGCGCATGGCGAGCCACCAGAAACAAATCAAAACCCTCACCATCTTGTCGCCCGGTGGCCCACGTCTGATACCAACGCATCATCCCAAGTCGTAGCGGCACACCTTCTTGGTCGATCCACGGCACTCCGCCCGCGTAGGTAGCCCTAAACAGACGCAGGTTCCGCAGCGGCCAGGGCGCAAACGTCAGCGCTGCCAGCCCCAAACACAATCCCATGAGCGAAAGTCGCTTCCGCCACGAGCCTTGCAAAAGCCCAAACAGCATCAGCAGCGATGGAATCACCAGTAGCGCATCGACCCGAATCAACTGCGATAGACCCAGCAAGATCCCCGCAGCGATCGCCGACCGCCGCTTGTGCGCGGATGTCGGTGCATCTTTGACACGCAGAGCCAGATAGACAGTCAGCGTCAATAAGAAGGTCACCAGCGACTCGCTGAGCCCGAACGTCGACAGCATGAACAGCGGTGGCGAGACGACCACCGCCCCAAACCCAAGGAGTTGGGCCAGCATTCCCATCCCCAATCGACTGGCCATCGCCGCCACCACAAGAGCCGATCCTACGTCGAGCAACGCATTGGCGCGGGTCGCCATGATCAGGCGTGTCGCCAGAGCAATCGGTCGCTCCGGTGCGAGCATCGCCAAAAAAAGCGGATACCCCGGCAGCCGGGTAAACGTCAGCGGTGCCCCCGGGGAATACGCGAAGCGATGTTCAAGCCGCAGTACCTGCGAGAGCTGGTAGTACTGAATGCCATCCCCCGCCGATGACTGTGATTCGCCGACGACAATCAGCCGCAGCTTAAGCGCAATCAGAATCGCAGTAAGCCACAGCAGGCCGCGCAAAATCAGCAGCCCTCCACGTTTCATGGGGGGAAGAGACCATGTCGTAAGGCTGTTTGGGAAGCCTAGAATTCAGTGCCCAGCGTCAGGCCGCCACTCGTCGCCGGTAGTGCAGCCGGAGTGCTCGCACTCTGCTTGGCGTCCAAGATGAACAGCGCCAGCGAACCACCGAGAGAGAGCGTTCCGACGGTTAGCAGTGCGGCCCCACCAGCGCGCCCATCAAATGGGCACGTCATCGTCGCCGCGGTAGCGCAGCTCGTCGGGCGCCCAGTCAGTCCGAGCAGCGTGGCCCCAGCCGCCGTCGCCAATATTCCAACTCCCAGGGTCGTCCACTTGAGGATCGACCGCGAACGAGACGGAGGAGACACCGGGAGCGGGGTTAGGATGCCTTTGACTGGCAACTCCTTATTGTCCTCAACCAGCACCGAGGTCACAAACGGGTAGTAGCCAGGCTTCGAAAACACCACGTCATAAGGTCCAATGAACGCGTCCCGCTTACCGGGGGTGGTGGCGACCTTGTGACCGGCCAGCACAACATCGGCCCCCGGTGGCTCGGATGCAAAATGCAGCGTACCGCGAGGCTTGTTGGCCGCCGTTTTCAGCAAATCCTGCACCATGTCGCCGATGCGGTTCATCAGCTTGCTGCACTGTGATTCGACGCAGCTATCGGTGGCACTCGATGCGATGGCACCGACCTCGGCGTCAAGCACGGTTGCTGAGTAACGATAAGCGGTCACCGGCTTGTGATTGCCACGGCTTTGTAGCTCTGGGACACTGAGCGCCGCCGGTCCCAACTCGAACGACAGCCGTAGCGCGTACTGCGCATCGGATTTCAGCGCGAGGCGTTCTTGACAGGACGGCTGATCGAGACAACCAAACAGCTCGCGGTCGCTGTTCATAAGCTGCGCTTGCAGGTCCGGAGCCACCAGCACAGCCCGCTGTTGCGTAACGGCCTCGCTGACGTTCTTGCGAACGTTGGCCAGAAAGGCGGGTTCGAGCGTGTTGGGCTCGATGAACAGCAGCACACCCGGCGTCAGAGTCGTCACCGCGAGCGGCGGCTTGAGGGTAAAGCGCACCTCGGCTGTCCGCCGGGCCAGCACCGACACCTGCGACTCAACTCGACGACTGTCTTTGGCCAACACCACTTGATGGGTACCTGGCTCAAGCTGGATGGCGGTGGCGAGAGGCAGTGCCCCCACCAGTCGTCCGTCGACGGTCACAATGCCGCCGGTCACCCCAACGACCATCAGCTCGGCCCCAACGGTCAGCGGATGCGAGAGCAGTTGGCTCTGCTCGGCTTTCACCTCGGCCTCGGCCTCGTCGCCCATTTGTTCGATGTAACGACGGTACAGGTCGCAGGCCGCCCGCTGCCGGTTTTCCAGTAGCGCCGCCCGCCCCAGCAGGTACAAAAGGCCTGGCCGCTGGACGTAGCGATAGGCCTCTTCGAGCGCCGGGATCGCTTTTGCGGGTTCGTTACGCTCCAGCGCAATCCGGCCCTGCTCCACGAGAGCGGTGAATTTTCGATCCCCCGTCAGAGCACGCAGCGTTGGTAGCTCTGCCCAGGCAAGCTGGGAGTAGCACAGCACGGCGAACCAGGCTAAAAACCGCCACATATCCTTCTGTCCTCGTTTAGTCCTCGTGTCGGGGGGCCGCTGGCGAGCTTCGGCTACGGTTCGGAGCGCCCGGTCGTACACAGCTCGACCCGCGCTTGGCCACCGGCACGAACCCGCACAGGTCGATTCTGGTCGACAAAGTGCTCACCGGGGCGAACCCACTGCATCACCGTCGTACACTGCCCATCCACGTCTTTGCTGATGATGAGTCGTCCGAGATACGGCTGAAGCTTCGACGACGCGCCGAGTGCAGCGGTCGTGTGTTCAGGCTTTCTCTCGGGCAGCTTGCCGAGCGCTTCGTACTCGGTCATCGCTTCCAGATAGTTTGCCGTCTCTTCATGAATGCGCGCTTGCTGATAGGTCAGCTCGGCCACCGCTGCCCGTGACAGCCGACCACGAGCCTGAAGAGCCCTTGCCCGATCGATGAGCTTCTGCGCCGCCGCCGTTTCACGGCGATTCACAGCCTCGGTGGCATCGAAGATGAGCTGGTCGCCCAGCGACACCGGCAACTTCACCAAAGAAGTATTCCCAGCGGATATCTCGACGTCCACGCTCCCACCAGCGTACCGCACTTTGTGTCTGCCAACCGGCAAGCTCAGCGGTGGCAAGCCCGGAACCATGCTTTGCGATGCCTGCTCATCGACCTGAAAGCGGACCTTTTCTTCGCCGTCGAGCCGCAACACGCCCGTTTGAATGCTAGTGCCCGCATCGATCGCTGCCGACAGCAGATCCGACGCGCCTGCCATGTCAGGGACTGGTTCGTCTTGGGCCTCGCGACTCTGCGACAAAAGCGCCGAGACTCGCGTCCTTACGATCATGTCCGGATCCCCGAGCAGGCCCAGCATCAGCATCAGCAGCGGTTCACTGGAACTCGCTTTATAGAAGTCGTAGCTTACTTCGCCCACGCGACGACGAACCTCAGCCGAGGAGTCGAGCCGGGCTTTTT
>CALLYL010000520.1 GCA_937859535.1 uncultured Myxococcales bacterium | reverse complement strand
ATGAACACTGTTTCTTTGCTCATGATGGGCAACGATGGGGCACGGCGAGGCAAACGTCAACGAGACTTTAACGTAGCGAGAATCCCACAGACCCGCTTCGTCAGATTTTTAGCCGACCCACCCCAAGCTGGTACGATGGATGCTCGTGTTGCGCAAGATCCCCCGTTGCACAGATCGGCGACGGCCCAGCATAGAATGCTGCTGTCATCACCAACTCGGCCATGCTAAGGGGTCTTAGAATGTGTTTACAAATTAAGTGTTTTCGACGTTTGATAACCTTCGCAGCAGGATGCGGGTCTCTGCAAGCCAAATCCAGGCAGTGGAGACGTCGAGGCGTCGGTCATAGTCTTTGGAAAGTCGTCGCGGGCGCTCGACCCAGGAGTGGGTTCGCTTGACAACCCAGCGACGAGGCAAGATCGGGAATGGGCGTGCCTCGGTAGCAAACAGAGGCAGTTGGGAGTCGCCCCAGGTTCCTGACGCACTGGGTCGTCGCACCACCTCCACGTCTAGCTTGTACTGCGTTCGCAGCGAATGCGCGCATACACCCGTATAGCCACCATCGACATACAGCTTCCGTAGTGATGGGAACTTGGTGACGGCTTGGGCTACGACGGGTGTCGCTCCGTCTCGGTCTGGAATGTTGGCCGGATGGACCAGGACCGCGAGTAGCAGCCCGAGCACATCGACGACGAGGTGGCGCTTGCGACCCTTGACCTTCTTGCCCGCATCGAAGCCCTTTGGCCCCCCTTGCGCCGAGGTCTTGACCGATTGGGAATCGATTACTGCCGCCGTCGGAGCTGCATCCCTCCCTTCGCGCCGACGCCACATCGCACGCAGCCGATCATGCATCGTCTCGAACAGATTCTTCGCAGTCCAGCGACGGAAGTGCGCGTACACATCCTGCCATGGTGGCAAGTCCTTCGGCAGCATCCGCCACGAACACCCTGTCCTCACTGCATAGCAGCAGGCGTCCAGCAGCTGCCTCCGCGGATACTTGGGAGGCTTGCCCGGACCCTCATGCTCGAATAGCTCCGCGACCAGCGCCCACTCTGCGTCAGTGAGCGTGCCCGGATATCTCTTCACATCGCCGTCATCCCGATGACTCTCTGTGGATCCGTAGCGCGCTTTCGGAGTCTCAAGGAATCGCTTGGGAGTCTCTGTAGGTACACCTCTGTTTTGCGTAGGAATTCCAGAGTTTCTGTCAGACGTTGACTTCCTTCGCTCAATTCCAACACGCTTCAGATATCGATACATCGACAACTGGCAGAGCTGCACGCCGAGCTGCTGATTTACCAGAACACAGAGATCGTCAATGCTGGCCGTCGGCTGCTCAAGCACCAAGGTACGAAACTGATCGAGCGCTGCCGGGCTCAACTTCGGCGGTCGCCCACCGACGCCCGTGCTTGGCAGCTTCTTCGTCGCTACGCTCGGATGTCTCGCCATGTCGATGTCCTCGTCATGGTGGAATCTAATGCTCTGATCTTAATATGTAAACACCTTCTTAGCCAAGCCACCGCTCTGGTTCCAACATTCTCTGTACATCATCCTCGCTCAGCGGTAACGAAGTCAAAATGGCGCCCTCCTTCGCTGTGACGGTTCTGTGAGGAGCGCCGGCCATGAGTCGGCGCTTACTCGATGACGCACCTAGCACTACAAAGTCATCTGTATGTAGAGTTCGTCCAGGCAGCGACTGAGATGTGTTTCTCTGGTTTCGGGCTGTTCCAGACACCTCGACGAGGAACTAGCAAACTCAAGAGATGGATGACTCTGCCGTGCTAGTTCCTGGAACCAACATCGAGGGCGGGTCACATCGATGAACGACCTGCCAGGTCGATCATGGGCACCTCAGAACTACCGATGTCGTTGGCATTCCCGTCGGCTGTTCCTGCGCCCATGGTGCCGCCCCCCTCCGGCTCCTCAACCTTGACCAGTGGCCCACAATCAGATACATTATCTTGAGTGCTCCGAACAGAACGCAGGATGCTCGCTGAGTCTAAGCAGAAGCA
>CALLYL010000519.1 GCA_937859535.1 uncultured Myxococcales bacterium | reverse complement strand
CTGATACCCAATCCGAGTCGCCAGCTCGCGTCAGCACCCGCAGCGGCAGCGGAGCCGCCTGTTCATCGGTAAACACCAGCTTGTGGTCGTCGCCTCGTAGACGGACCCGCAACAGGGGGTGTCGGGCTTGCAAGCGCCGCAGCGCCTTTGGCAAAAGTGCTTCGTCGAGCGGTCCGTGCACCGTGACGACCTGCACGCCATTGAATCGAGTACCGCGATCGAGCAGAAAAAAGGCGCGTTCCAGGTCGGCCAGGGCTCGTTCCATGGCCGCGCAGGGTAGCCTCGGGTCCACTCGGGATTCAAGAAGACAGCAGGTAAAAGGCCATTAGCAGCAGCCCACCACCAACGACCAGCGACAAGCTCACCAGCCACAGAAGCGACGTGCGCAGCGCCTTTTTATCGGCGGTGCGACGACTCCCCGTAAGCAGCGCCAGCCGCGTCTCGACCTTGGCAATGCCACCGCGCAGTCCGTCTAGCAGCGCATACAGTGAGTCAAAGCGGGCGCGCTTGTCTTTGTCTGGTGCGGGCTGGGGGCGAAAGCTGGCCATCAGTGCACCGAGCACCAGCAGGTGCGGCGACCGCCGGGCCAAGTCGGCATAATCCAGGCTGAGCGCATACAGGAGCTGCTCGCGACGGGTGCGCAGGTGATGGTTTTGTCGACGCAGGAGCCGTAACTCTGAGCGCACTTCCCCGAGCCGAGCCGCCACCTTGTGGCTATCTCCATCAATCCCGGCCAGCTCCATGCCGACCGCGTAGCGTTCATCACTGCTGGCCTCCCCACTGCGCAAATCGCCGGCCAGGATGAGCAGTCGCTGATACAGCTCATCGCGACGGTGGCGAAGCACCCGCAGCTCCGAAGCCAACATGGCTTCTTTGCGGGTCAGGGCTCGCTGTTCCTTTTGCAACTTGGCCCAGCACCGCTCGGCGGCCCGTTGTACCCGCTGCTGGGTCTCGTCCTTCCCCGTCGGGATCTCGTCACTGAGAGTCGCATCCGAGCCGGGGACATGCCTCATCAGCTCGACGTGTTCCGCATAGGCCAGCTCGCCCAACTGCACCAGCGCTCGGTCATACGCAACCAGTCGCTCTCCCAGCTCGCCGCGCAATCGACTCATGAGTCGTCGCCGTCGCAACAGCGAGCGGAGGCCCGACACCGCATAGAGCAATCGTCCAGACACCGTATCCGAAGACGACAACAGCGGCAGCGGTGGCAACGTGTCCTCGCTGGGTGGGGGCACGCTGATCTTGGGCATGGAACGGGTGCTCTGAGACAGCGATACCTCGGACCGGCTCAGTCCATCCGCAAGCTGGGGCGGAACCGCTGGCATCTCGATCGTAGAAGCGGCATGGAGCGCAGCACGGGCAATCTCGGCGGTACTCTCACCATGCGCGGAGGCTTCATCGGCCAACAACGCAGCCGGCGACCCCGAGGGCGGCAGCGAGGGAAAGCGCATCGTCCGTTTGGGCGACACCGTTTCCATCCGCTGCGTCTCGGTGTTTGAGACCATCGGTAGCGGCGCGGTTGCATTGGGCAACACGGTTGGAAAGCGCACCGTCAGCGATCGTGGTGGCTGCGGCAATTCGACGGTCGCCCCGGGATCGATCGGAGTCATTGAATCGTGGCTATCGCTCACAGCCAGCGGTGAGAACGCCTGGTTCAGATCCGCCCGATGCGATTCGATCGGGGTGTCATCTTCGCGCAGCCGGGATGGCACAAACAGTGGCAGCCGCTGGGTTCGGTCGATGGGAAGCTCGGCCAAGACCCTCGCCACCGTGTCCCCACTTATCGCCAGCAGCGGATCGGAGTCCGGCGTTGGTCGTGCCGCTCGAAGTCCCTGCATGGTTGGCGCGTCCACGATGTGTTCGGGAATGGCCGAGTGCTCAACCGCCACTGAAGGAGGCATCTCGTGTGAAGGCACCTCCATACCCGGTGCTGGCGGCGGTAAGAGTGTGTCCTCATCAAAGTCAGATGGAGGCGAGTCCGTCGGAGCGGAAGCAGGCTGGTTGCGCATGGCATTCGTTCTCGCAAAGCGGCGAGCCAAAGGGTTCGCATCCTATTACGAGTTGCTTGCTTCTCGAAAGTGGCGACGCAGAGAACCGACGTTCGTGCCGAGCGGTCAGACCACAGCGACGAGCTTCTGTTTTCCGACGGTGATGAGGGGCATATTGGTTCACAGTATTTTTGTGTTCTAAATCACTCTACAATTGATTAGGGCAGAAAATTTTCGTAAGGTAATTCCGGTGACTACTGCACGAAGACCACGAAGTGAGGGGCGGCTTGCGAAGTATCTTCGCCGGTGCGAGCGGGACTTCATCCTGAAGGCGCTACGAATGCACCGTGGCCACAACAGCCAGACGGCGGCTTGGCTTGGCGTGTCAAGGCGCGCTCTGTACGACAAGATGCGTGACTACGGACTCGACGGTGAAGCATCGGCGATGCGGACCGAAGCCGGGATCATGGGACCACGCAAGGTCGATCTCGACGGCGACGATGAGGGATAGGGTCACGCGGGTCGCATGTGATATGCGTTCGGCATGTCCTCATCTCCACCGACCGACTACGAGCTGTACCTGCGTGTTCCGGAGCTCCTGAGCCTACAAAAGCTCCCGAATGAACTAGCGTGTCCCGACGAGCTTCTGTTCCAGGTGGTCCACCAGGCCGCCGAGCTGTGGATGAAGCTCATCGATCATGAAATGGGGCAACTGGGCGCGCTGCTCGCAGCCGACCGGTTGGCAGAGTCAGGCAAGACGCTGCGCCGGATTCACTCGGTGCTTGCGCTGCTCGCGCAGAGTCTGGAGACGCTGTATACGCTCACCCCAGCGGATTACATGCGCATCCGTGAGGTGCTGGGTCGTGGCTCGGGACAAGAGTCACCCGGCTTCAAACGACTGCTCGCGGTTCCCGCCGAGGTGTATCCTCACTTCGAATCGCTGCTCGCCCGGCGACAAACCAAGCTCCTCGATATCTATCGCAAGCCATCCGCACATGCCGAGTTGTTCCAGGTCGCCGAAGCGCTGCTCGACTTCGACCTGCGACTGCAAGAGTGGCGCAATCGTCACATCCTGCTCGTCTATCGCACCATCGGCGTGGGTACCCCTTCCCTCAAAGGCAAGCACTCGGAGCTGCTTGAGCGTGGCCTCCGACAGCAGTTCTTCCCAAAACTATGGGAAGTTCGTGATGAGCTGTACGGCGAGTGGTCAGCGGCGAATCCCTCGGGGTCGAGCTATGCGCTGACCGGAACCGTAACGCCCGAGCCGGCGGCACCGGTTGGCCCGCTTCCGGCCCGTGCTCCGAAGCCACCCCGTCGCAAGTCCTAGTCGCTGCACACCAAATCGAGGATGTCGATGACCGAGCAAGATCTCCTGGCCCTGCGGGGTGAGTTTCCCGCCCTCGCCCAGAGCGTCTATATGATCAGCCACTCGCTGGGCGCGATGCCGCAGGCAACCCAAGCGGCACTGATGGAATTTTCGTCGCTGTGGGTCAACAAATCGATCGTCGCGTGGGAAGACTGGCTGCGTGAATCACAGCAGGCGGCCCAGCGCATCGAGCGCATCCTCGGCGCAGCGGCTGGCACGGTGCAGATGGCGACCAACGTCAGTCAGGTTCAGTCGACGATTGCGAGCTGCTTAGAGTATCGCGCCCCCCGCAACCGCGTCGTCTACTCCGACATGAACTTTCCGTCGGTCAGCTACATTTGGAAGGCCGAGGAGCGACGTGGGGCCGAGGTGGCGCTGGTCAAGAGCGAGGACGGCATCTGCGTCCCCACCGAACGGATGCTGGCCGCCATCGATGAGCGCACCTTGATCGTGCCGATCAGCCACGTCCTGTTCCGTAGCTCCTATATCCAAGACGCAGCGGCGATTGTGAAGCGCGCCCATGAGGTCGGAGCGCTCGTGCTGCTCGACGTGTATCAGTCAGCGGGCATCGTTCCGCTCGATGTCACCGCACTCGGCGTAGATTTTGCGACGGGAGGTTCGGTGAAGTGGCTGTGCGGGGGACCGGGCGCAGCCTATCTATATGTACGGCCTGATTTGATTCGGAGCTTTTCGCCACGAACCACAGGCTGGTTTGCCAACCGCGCTCCATTCGCATTCACGATGCCGGAGCAGGACTACGCCGATGGCATTGCCCGGTTTGGTGGTGGAACGCTGGCGATTGCCCCGCTCTATCAAGCCCGCGCCGGGGCCGAGCTGATTGGCAAGCTCGACCTACAAGTCGTCCGTCGCAAGTCGCTGAGGCAAACCGCCTATCTGATTGAACGGTGTGTGGCCGCTGGCTACCGTTTGAACTCTCCGCGTGACGAACAACGCGGCGGCACCGTCTGCTTCGACTTCCCGGGCGCTGACAAGGTATGCGCCGAGCTCAATCGCCGTCGCTTTTTTTGTGACCATCGACCGGGCGCGGGCATTCGCTGCTCGCCGCACTTCTATAACACCGATGAAGAAGTGGCCCGGTTCATGGACGAAGTCGCAACGATTCGTTCCAGTCTGTAAAAAGCACGCACATTCCGGGCTGTCCGGATCTCCCGCGTGTCGCGCTGCGAACGGCCAGTCCTGCGTGATATAAATTCGCCCCGTGCCAAACGCTGTCTTTCACCGTGAAAACGGCGCGCTCTTCATCGAGCGAGTCCGTCTGTCCGCACTCCTAGACGCCGGGATCCAGACCCCCTTCTTCATCTACAGCTCCGCGCAGCTTGCGATGGACTGGCAAGCGTACGCGCAAGCAGTGGAGGGGCTCGATGCGGTGATCGGTTACGCCATCAAAGCGAACAGCAACCCAGCGCTGCTGCGCCTGCTCGCGAGCTATGGAGCCGGGGCTGTGGTGGTATCCGATCACGAGCTTCGATTGGCGCTGGAGTCGGGTTTTTTGGCCAATCGAATGCTGCTCCATGGCAACGGCAAGCGGCCTCGCGACATCGATTCTGCGCTGCGGGCTGGAATCCTATTGTCCGTTGATAGCGAGTTCGATCTCGAGCAAATCAGTAGCCAAGCTGCGGCTCTTGGAGTGACGGCGCGACTGCTCTTGCGAGTAAATCCAGACATCGATCCACAGGTTCATCCGTACATCTCGACAGGCCTTCTCGATAGCAAGTTCGGATTCGCGGAAAGTGCACTCGAGCGGCTGCGACCACGGCTCAAAACGCTGCCTCGGGTGGAGGTGTGTGGCCTGCACTGTCACCTGGGCTCGACGCTCAAGTCGGTACAGCCGATCCGGGACGCAGCGCGACTGCTGGCGATCCTGGTCCGCGAGCTGCGCAGTGATGGTCATCCCATCGAGATCCTCGATATGGGCGGTGGCCTGGGCATTGACTACAGTCGCGGGCTCGATCAGATTCCAGTCCCCGATGAGCTCACCCTGGCGGTGCGACCTGTGCTCGATGAGCTGGGACTACGTCTTTTTTTAGAGCCAGGACGAAGCCTGGTCGGACGAGCCGGAGCGCTGATCGGGCGCGTCATCGGCGTCAAAGACAACGGGCGCAAGCACTTCCTGGTCACGGATGCCTCGATGGCGCAGCTCATTCGACCATGCCTGTATGGTGCCTACCATCACATCGAGCTGCTCGAGGAAACGGTGGCTGGCCCAAGCGCCGCCTTCGATGTAGTCGGGCCGATCTGCGAGTCGGGCGATTTCCTCGGGCAGGGCCGACAGCTACCAACGCCACGGCCTGGGGATGGGATCATCATTTACGACGCTGGAGCCTACGGCTTTGCGATGTCGAGCCGCTACAACCTTCACCTCGGCTGTGCGGAGTATCTGGTCGATGGCGATTCGCTGCGCCTGGTGCGTAGCGCTGAGACGTTCGACGACCTCAGCCGTCACTTTGCCGATCAGCCAGTCCACCTTCCGCGCTAGTCCCCGACCCGCGCCCTGCCCGCCTGGTCAGCCTTCCACCGTGGTGCCAACGCCAGCCATAAGCTCACCGAGCTGTTCACGGCTGACCGGCGACTGCGGATCGTTATCGAGGCTGGCGACAATCTGACCTCGGTACATCACCAAGATTCGGTCACACAAAGACTGAAGCTCCGACAGCTCCGCAGACACCAGCAGAATCGCGCAGCCTGCGTCGCGGGCATCAAGCAGCGTGCGATGGATTGACTCGATGGCACCGATATCGACCCCTCGGGTTGGCTGCGCCGCGACCAGCACCTTCGGCAACTCCTGAGCCACCGCCAGTGCCCGCGCTAACACGACTTTCTGCTGGTTACCGCCCGACAGTGCCCGCGCCTGCGCATCCGGCTCAGCAGGACGTACCTCGGCTTTCTCCAGCACCGACGATGCCATCGCTCGAATGCGCGACAAGTCGAGCAGCCACTGGCCCGGCCCATACGACAGTCGCGCCTCATGACCCAACAGTAGGTTTTCTGCCAGTGTCATGTCCAACACCAGGCCATGCCGCTGACGATCTTCGGGTACCACGGCGAGCCCACGACTGCTGCGGGATCGAACGTCCTCGCGGGTAATGTCAGCGGAGCCGAGGCATATCCGACCCGCTTGGGCCGGGAGTAGACCCGCAATGGCAGCCACCAGTTCACTCTGGCCATTGCCAGCCACGCCCGCGATTCCGACGATCCGGCCCGAGGGAACCTCCAGCGAGACGCGGCGTACCCACTGACTGCCCTCACGCTCGACGACCAAATCCTGAACCCGCAGCGCCGGCGCGGAGGCACCGTGAATCGTGGCGTCGACTTCCGAACGAGCAACCCGACTGACCGCGTGAACCTCGCGACCGACCATGGCCCGTGCTATTGCCGTCGCCGAAAAATCGCAGCGTTGAAACTCTTCGACAACCCGCCCGGTTCGCATCACCACCGCACGGTCGGCAATCTGTAGCACCTCGTCGAGTTTGTGGGTCACGATCAGCAGCGCCCGATCACTATGGACGCCCTCATTGAGAAGCCCACGCAGCGTCGCCAGCAGCCGCGAGGCTTCTCCCGGTGTCAGGACCGCCGTCGGCTCATCCAGCAGCAGCAACTGTGCCCCGCGATACAGCGCTTTCAGGATCTCGACTCGCTGCGCTTCCCCGACGCTCAGCTCGGAAACCAAGCGGTTCGGAGACACCGCCATTCCATGCCGCAGACCCAGTTCTTCGACCTGCTGGGCGGCTCGCTTTTGATCCACCAGCACCCCAAAGCGCCTCGGCTCCTGCCCTAAGACGATGTTCTCAGCGACGGTCAGAGTGGGCACCAGCAGAAAGTGCTGATGGATGAGGCCAAGGCCCGCCGCAATCGCTCGCTCCGGCGTGGGCAGCACCGTTTGTCCACGATAGCGAATCACGCCCGCAATCGGCTTCACCAGCCCATACAGCGCGTGCAGCAGGGTCGATTTGCCTGCCCCATTTTCACCAAGTAGTGCCACCACCTCACCCGGCTTCACCGTCAACGAAACGCGGTCGTTGGCCAGCTTCTGGTCGTAACGAACCGACACCGCCTCCGCCTCGCACAGCGGTAAAAGCGTCTCGCTGCGTGGCGCACGGTTGAGAGCTTGCATGCCCAATACAGAGCAACAAATTCCGCACATCGCAAGCGTCGTAAGCAGGGTCGCCGCCGCCAAATTCGCATTAGGACCGCTGTCTACAAAGTGCTAGCTTCGCCGACACAAGCGCCCGCTTAGCCTGAACTTTTCGCGGAGGAGCCTCGATGCGACGACTGATTGCCTTTTTCGCCCTTTCGCTGTCCTTGGGACTTGCGCTGCCGGCCCTGGCCCAGGTTGAACCAACCCAACCACCGATGCCGTCGGAAGTTTCTGCACCGACGCCGAATCAGCAACCTCTGTTTGCTGCTCCGGTCGCTCAGCCGTCGCAGGTCACGCCCCACGCGCTGGCACTGCGAGCACGCTGGGTGACGGTGCCAGGATGGTCGATTGCTGCGTTTTTGGATGCGCACACCCAGCTCAACGACGGGTTTTCGGTTGGCCTAGAATACCTGTATCGTCGCTCGGGTTTTGACGTCGTGCTGTCGGTCGATTACTCGTGGTTAGAGGCCGCCTCGGGCAATTTCCTCGGCAAGGGCAACAACCCCGCCACCGACACCCACTTCACCCGGTTCGACAAGCTGTCCTCGCTGACGTTCGATGCCTCGCTGATCGGTCACTGGAACTTGACCTCGTGGCTCGAGTTTCGTGTCGGTGCTGGTCTCGGCATTGGCACCGTCTTTGGCAACATCTACCAAATCACCAACAACTCGGGCTGCACCGCTGAAAACGCCGGCGATCCGACCAAGTGCTTTCCGAAGAACGTCGGGCCGATTGAAAACACCGATTCTTCGACCATCGAAAAACTGAATGCCGCAGGTTGTGTCGGCGACAACGACAAGCTCGATACCCCGACCAGCCCGTGCCAGCGCTCGACGCAGAGCTATCCGTTTAACCCGCGTGTGGTGCCAGTGCTCAACACGCTGATCGGTCTGCGCTTCAAGCTGCAAGACCACGTCTACTGGCACCTCGATGGTGGCTGGCGACTGGTCGGCTTCTACGTTGGTGGCGGCCCAGAGTTCCGATTCTAAGAGGAGATGCAGTGCAGAAATTTCTCGTGGATGCAGCGGCGGCCCATCAGCGGCTCGATCGCTTCGTGGCGGATCACTCGGGTCTAAGCCGAGGTGCAGCCATGCGCCTGATTGCAGATGGACTGGTTCAGGTGGATGGACGCATTGGCAAAAAGGGCGTCGCTCTATTGGCCGGTCAAACGGTAACGCTGCCGCTGGAAGCGCAGAACGACTTGACCACAGCGCCGGTGGCCGCTCCGAGCTTGCCGCTGACCGTCTTGTATGAAGACGTCGATGTCGTCGTCATCAGTAAGCCCCAAGGGATGGCCTGTCATCCGCTACGCGCCGGAGAGCCGGGAACCGCCGCCTCGGCCGTCGTCGCACGTTATCCCGAGTGTGCCAAGGCCGCCGAGCCCGTCCGCGAAGGTGGCGTCTGTCACCGACTCGATACCGACACCAGTGGCGCGCTGCTGTTTGCCAAGACGCCATCTGCTTGGCAGAAGTTGCGCAGCGACTTTGCCGAAGGTCTCGTCGAAAAGGAGTATTTGGCGCTGGTGGTGGGCAGTCCCAGCGATGACGAGTTCGACGTGACGCTGCCGCTCCTCGCCGGTCGCGGCGGCAGCCCCAAAATGACCGTCGCGACAACGCCCGAGGAAATTTACCATCCGGCGGCACTCGACGCTCACACCTGCTTCGTCGTCGAACGGCGCGGTCCCGAGCACACCCTACTGCGGGTTTCCGCCAAGACCGGACGACGCCATCAGATCCGCGTTCATCTGGCGCACCTGGGTTTGCCAATCGTCGGCGATCCTCTCTACGGCCGGGGCGAACCAGGTGGACAATTTCTGCACGCCAGTCGGCTCACGTTTTCGTCTCCATCCCAACCAAGCAAACGAAT
Source organism: uncultured Myxococcales bacterium (assembly GCA_937859535.1). GTDB lineage: Bacteria > Myxococcota_A > Polyangia > Palsa-1104 > JAEUJZ01 > JAEUKA01. The sequence continues at coordinate 6,680 of CALLYL010000519.1, read as the reverse complement.
TACCGTCGAAGCGCCGCTGCTTCAGGATCGGGCGGAGTTGCTGGCGAAACTGGTTCCGTAACCCACGGCACAGTCCAACATTCTTGGAGACTGCCCCGTCACAAGCGATGAAACGTCGGAACCTGTTGTGCTACAGAAGGATTCATGAACATCGCATCGCTTCTGGACAAAGCGCAGCAGCTCATGGCGGTCACTGTTCAGCTACAAAGCGAGGCCAAGAGCTATCTGCACAAGCTCCCTGGCTTCTCTTTCGACGAGACGATGGCTGGGCCGATCACACTCAGTGGCTCGCCACATCCGCAGCACATGGAGTTCCGACTCCACGCCGTAGCGCCCTCGCTGGGTTCGTTCCTTGAAGATGGCCGGACGGAGATCGCGGGTACGGTGTCGATTCCAGGCTATGCCGATTCGGCGGCGCTCGCCGGCGCCCTGTGGATTTGGCCGCTCCGACGAGTGCTCCGCTACGAGTTTTCGTTTTCCAGCAACGATGGCAGCCCGTGTCGATTCGCTGGGCAGAAGGATGTGTCACCGCTGGATCCGGTGAACACGATGACGATGCTCCCGGGATGCCTTTATGACGCGCATGGCAAGGAAGTGGGTCAGGCCGAGGTGCGCTTCGAGCTGAGCGACCTGCCGACCTTCCTCGCGAGCTGGCGTCCGGTGTTCGGACCGTAGCGCCGAAACCTACGCGAGCGAGCTAGTAGCTGACGCCGACTGAAAGGCCACCGGCTTGGCCAAAGATCGCCACCTGTGCACGCGGCTTGGGTGGGGGCCAGGCAATCAGCGCCGCACCAGCGCCAGCCAGGAGGGCACCAGTGACCGTCAGGCCAACGCCCGGAGCGATCGTCCCGAACTGACAGCGCTGCACACCGAAAGAGCTTGGGCAGTTTCCATCGAGCACCACGCCGTTTTGGGCAAACGCGCTGATGCCGAAGCCAATCAAGACCACGCCAATCCCGATACCCGCCCCTCCCGCTGCATATCTCCACTTCGGCCGCTTCGCTTCGGTCGTCACGCGCATGGGCTCGATTCGCACCGCCGGTGCTGGCTCCATCTGCGCATCCCGATCGAGCAAGTTGACATCGACGACCAGCGTCCCACTACCTTTGATCTCGATCTGCTGCGAGTGATCGATGTAGCCCGGCTTGCGAACCAGCAGTGCATAGCGCCCGGCCAGCAGCGACTGCTTGATCGGCGCGGCCCCAAGTACCTGACCGTCCAGGACGACCTCGGTATCGGCAGGTGTCGAACGAATCTCCACGTCACCCCGGTCCCGACTGACCGCCGCACTGGTCAGCGAGCCTGTGGTTTCACCAACTTTGGCCAGCACGCCGTCAATGGAGCACGAATCACACTGCGCGTTGTTGCTGCCCAGCTCTGTGCCAGTGGCGGCATCCCGCAAGTTGAGCACCACCCGCCAGCCGTTGCCCTGCTTTTCGGTCCGCGCCCACAGCACAAACTCGACGCCGAACTTCGCCGCCGCCTTGCGTAGACAGCTCACGTCGGTCAGACACAAGGCCAGGTCTTTGGCGTACAGCTCGACTGCCCGACGCGGCACCACTGCATAGCTTTCGCGGCTGAGAGCGGTCTGCACCCGCTTCTGCACCGCTTCTGCGGTCTGCGCATCCGGGGCTTGATCGACCACCAGCACGGCCGGCGGCAGCGTCACCACCGCGACATCAGAGCCCGACTTAAAGCGCAGCTCAACCTGCCTCGCCAGTCTCGTCTTGACCTCGCTGGCGGCCTGCCATCGATCTTGGCTCGCCACCACCCGATGCGGACCGGTCGGCAGCAGCAGTGGCATCGACAGCGGTAAGCTCCCCACGAAACGACCATCCACCGATAACAGCGCACCGCGAGGACCGACCACCAAGATTTCGCCAGCATCCACCACCGGCTGCGCATCGAGGAGCGTCTGGGCTTCCTTCTTCAGCGGATCATCGGCATCCACGGTCGTGTCGTTCAAATAACGCCGCAGCAGGTCGCGAGCCTCTACAGACTTTTTCTCTGCCGCTGCGACTTGCCCAAGATGAAACAGCCACTTCGGATTCGGGCTGGTGCGGAACGCCTCCCCAAAAGCAGTCGTGGCCTCGGCCAATTGGCCGGCTTTTAAGGCCGCAAGACCTTGCTCGGCCCATTGGTCCGCCCGCTGCTTCCCAGCAGCATTCGTTACCTTGGGCGGATTCTTGGCCTCGGCAGCATCTAGCTGACCGCACAGCCCCGCAGCCACCACCAGTACACGCGCAACCCATCTCATCGCACTTCTCAAGTCTTGCCATTATCGCATGGCTTCGACCAAGAAGCGCCAGTGGGCTTATTTGCCGGCGCTCTTCCGAGCCGCAATCACCCGCGCAATCTTGCCTTCCAGGTCGGCGAAGTCGAACGGCTTGTCCACGTACTCATCGGCACCGTAGAGCGGCGAGGTCATTTCGTTCACTTTTTCACCGATCGCCGTAAGCATCACGATCCCAACCGCCGAAAAGATCGGATCATTGCGCAGCTCGCGAGCGACTTCCCAGCCGTTCTTTCCGGGCATCATCACGTCGAGCAGCACCAGATCCGGGCGCTTGTCGCGTGCGATCTGGATCGTTTGAAGCCCATCGGCGGCCTCATAGACCTTGTAACCCTTCTTGCTGAGCCGAAGCGACAGCATGGTCAGGATCTCGGGATCATCGTCAGCAATTAGGACAGTACCCTTCGAAGCAGAGGCCGTCGTCGTCGGTGCAGGCATGTCACACACGCTAGCCTGCCCGTCTTGACAGGTCAAGTGTTACCCATTACATAAATATACTGCAATAATAATGACTTCTGACGCTGTCAGCGGTTGCACACATAGCGGCCTTTAGCGTTCCCAACGCGACGTTTTGGCGCTCGGAAGGCACACACGAGGCACATATGGGTGAGGTGATCCGCAAGACCAACAAGGCAGGCCATTTCGTCGGATATTATATCCGTTTCGTCGACGCCGACGGAAAGCGAAAAGCACGAGCGACGAAGGCCACGTCGGCAGCAGAGGCTCGGAGGATTCTCGTTGAGCTTGAGGCCGCTGCGGGACGGCGACGACTTGGAATCCCGGACAGGCCACAGCCGATCGCAGGGGTCGCGTTGATCGAGCGCTGGTTAGAGGAAGCGCAGCCACGCACCCGCAACCGTCGAAAATGGGAAGCCAAGCATCGCTACACCCTGGCCCGTGTCCTTCCCATGCTGGGTACTCACACGTCGCGTACCGATGCTGCCAAGATTGTCCGCAAGCTGCACACGACGATGCAGCCAAACACCGTGCGCCTGGTCGTGACCACGCTTCGTTACGCATGGAAATGGGCAGCGACCGAGAACCTTGTCGACGAAAATCCGTGGATCATGCGGATGCCACTGGTCCGCAAAACCGACTACCTGTCCCGCGAAGAGGTTGCCCGACTCCTTGTTGCTGTCGATGAAGACACTCAGCCCCACCGGACGGTGCTTGCCGTGGCCGTGCGCTTGGCTGTCTACGCTGGGCTGCGCGTCTCTGAGGTCTTTGGCCTGCGATGGCGCAGCGTCGACCTCGATCGCAACGTCATCATCGTCCGTCACGGCTTCCGCGACAGTCCGACCAAGTCCCGACGAGAGCGAGTCATCCCGATCGCCGATCAGCTTCGGGACATGTTGGTAGATTGGCAGCGGCGCGGCCCATCTCAAGACGTGGTCTGTCCGGCTTTCTCAGCGGGCCGATGGATCGCCGCCGGTCAAAGTCCCGACATTCGACGGCTATACCGCAAAGCAGATCTCAGCGTTCCTTCATCGCCATGGCACATCTTGAGGCACACCTTCGCTTCACACTTCCTCATGAGTGGCGGGGGGCTGCTCACACTACAGCGAATCTTGGGCCATGCTGGCATCGAGCACACGCAGATCTACAGCCATCTTAGTGACGAGCACGTTGCCGTCGAAATGAAGCGACTCAAGCTCTAACCGAACGCCAACCTTCTGCGTGGCGATCCTCGCCCTACCCCCGTGCTTCGACGAGAGCGTGGGATGCGTCGCCCGAGAGACCTTGCTTGCTCCGCTCGCACGAAGCCCTCTAAAATAGGGCCGTGCTTGTTTTCTAACGGAGCGAGCATGCCCCCCGACGAGCACAATTGATACCATGTCCGGAGGGAGCGACGAATAGGCCCACCGATCTGACGATCGGAATGCTCCTACTCTCCTACTGACATACGCGAACCGGCGTCGTAATTCCTGCGTACACAGAGATCCGTTTGGTCTGCCCTGGGCCGAGGCTTATCACCTGGTCTCCGGGCGGAAGATAGTACTCTTCAGCCAGTTAGCATGTACCGTCACGCATCGTAAATATCTGGATTCTTCCCATGCGCAGTGCCAATCGATTCAGCGTACTTTTTGCATCCGCCAAATACTCTGGCCGCTGCTGCGTTGGGGATAGGCGCTGATAGTTGAGGTACTCTGTTGCTGCTTGCTGAAGCAGGTTCTTCTGCTCATTTACCTTGGCTTGCACGTAGATGTGATCGCCTTTGACAATCGGCTTGATTCCAACGCGCTGCATCAAGCGACGGCTGCGATCCAGATAGCCCTGGGCTCGCATCAGCTCTCGGCTCTTGAGTGCATCGAGCGCGTCTTGGATCAGTTGTTCCGCAATCGTAGTGGGAACCTTCAACGTGACGGTCTCACCAGCGGCAACAGAGAACTCCTGCTGCCCTCCCAGGTAGGTGATGGAGTGATTGCCAACAGAGACAGCCAACGGCTTGTTTGATATCCCATACCACGGCAACTTATCGAGTTGCACCCGCACCCCTTCCTCTCCCACGAGCAGAAGTTGTCCTTGCTTCACATTTGACGCACCGACAGGCACGGATGGAGCAGGTCTGAGCTCATTGCTCTCCATGGTATCGGCGGCGTGGGATTCCTGATCCGCAGGCACCGCTGCGAGCAACTCTCGGGCACGAGAGCGCACCGCTGCCTCGGGATCGTTTATCATCACTCGAAGCAGTCGGATAAAGACAAGCTGCTTAGTCTGTAGAAAGAATCGACTGGCCGAGTCTGCTCCTCGACGCCTGATCACCGATGCGGGATCGTTGGCAGCAACCAGCAGCAATTGGTAGGCAAGAGGGGGCGGCAGGGTGTCGAGAATATCCATGATGGCAAAACGCTCGGAGAGCGAGCCGGTGGTAAGCAGACTCCGCAGACCGGGGGGCTGCTCCACGGCTTCTCCTAGTCGTTTCAGAATTCCATAGGCGGTGAGTCCTTCCATGTCTCCTGCGGAAACGACTTCGCGGAGGATCGGAGTCGCTTGAGGTACCCCTTTTGCGGCCAGACGACGTGCCGCAGCAAAGCGGACCAGCCGGTCGCTATCAGAAAGAGCCTTGAGCAATTCCCGAGAATCCGAATCGATCATCTCAATCGCCAAACGACGAACCAGCGGATTGCTGGACAGAAGGCTGACCTCAATCACCGATCGCTGGCTTCGGTCTCCCATTTGCAAAAGGGTACCGGCTGCCACAACCCGGTCTTGCTCGCTGCGCGACTGAGCAAGGCGCTGTAGCCGACCGATCACCTGCCGGTCAGCTTCCTTATCTGAATTCCCTCCCTTGGCCTTGAGCGCGATTGCGATGCTCCCGATCGACCGGGCACCAATCGCCCGCACTTCATCATCTGTATCATCGAGTGCATCAGTGAGAGCTGCTAGCGCCTCTCGTGCTCGCTTCTTGCCGAGTGCCCGCGCCGCACTGCGGCGAACTTCTCGTTCGCGGTCTTTGAGAGCCTGCGCAAGGGGCGCAATCGTGCTTTGCGACTCCATTTCCCCAAGCAGGGATGCAGCGAGTTCGCGGGTTGAAGCGCTGTCACTGCCAAGCGCGGTCCGGGCCCAGGCCAAGCTTTGCTCCGCGAGTTGAGCGCGTTCCCCCGCGACCAGCTCCAAAATCGCACCAGCGGCAAGTAGCCGAAGTCGGGAACTGATCCCGTGCTCTCCTAGCAGCTTGGTAAGTGGCACAGTCGCTTCGATCTTGGAAAGATCGGCCAGACCATCAATGGCGATGGCACGCTCTGGCTCTGTCTTTTCGCCACTGCATGCCGTTTCCAGCAGCAGTGGGAATCCATGTGTGTCTCCTAAGCCCGCAAGCAGTCGAGCAGAGAGCAGTTGCGCGGGCCCAGACTTCACCGCCAGTTCCTCCAGTTGTATGCGAGCCGAGCGCTCACCGACCCGTGCCAACGCAAACGCAAGCTGAGGTCCGTGCGGACTACCAACTGAGGCCGCAACTTGTTGCGACAACTGGTGTCGTGCTTCGACATCTCCAGCCTTCGCAAGACCAGACACGATGGACAAGACCCGAGCATCGGTGGCACTGCTTCGAGAAGTAATTCGATGGAGTAGCTCCGCACCGGAGAGATCTCCGAACTCCATGAGAGCCACCGCAGCCTCGATCTTCGCTTGATCCGAGCCCTGCTCTAAGAGGACTCGCAATCCCTTCTGGCCACTCAGATGCGAGAGTCTCATCAGCGCCCTCGCTACCGCCAGTCGAATCGGTTCAGAGGGCGTTTCCAGCAGTGGCAGGAGGTCTCGTGTCGACTCCAGCGAGCCAATCTCTCCCAGTGCCCGCGCCGCCGCTTCCTTGACCGCTACCTGATTGCTCTGAAGGTGAGGCAGCACGTAATTTCGGAGACTACTGTCTTTGCTCTCCGCAATCGCG
>CALLYL010000518.1 GCA_937859535.1 uncultured Myxococcales bacterium | reverse complement strand
GCCAGCCGATCTTGAAAAGAAGCCGAACCACCCGACCGTTCACCCGATCGCTCGGCCACGCAGGCCAAGGCGTGGCGCTGCACGAGCTCATAGGCACTCTGACGGGAAAGACCCGTCCGCACGAGCTGAAGCATCACCTTTTCTGAGGCGTACAGGTCGCCACCATGCGCCAGATTGGAACGCATTCGATCTGCTTTAACGGAAAGCCCACCGACGAGCCGAGCTGCCCTCTGCACCATGTAATCGCACAGCGTCGTGCTGTCCGGCATGATCACCCGTTCCACCGAGGAATGAGAGATGTCGCGCTCATGCCACAACGCGATGTTTTCGACGGCGGCACCAGCATTTGCACGCAACAGTCGGGCCAGACCACACAGGTTTTCCGCCGAAATCGGGTTCTTTTTGTGCGGCATGGCGGAGCTGCCCTTCTGACCAGGTGCGAAAGCCTCTTCGACCTCCGAGACTTCGCTGCGCTGAAGGTGTCGCAGATTCATCGACAGGCGCTCGATCGCGGCCCCAAGCAAAGAAAGGGACCACAACAGCTCCGCATGGCGATCGCGAGCCACGACCTGAGTAGCAACCGTTTCGGTGGTGAGCCCCAGGCTCGATAAAGCGACCTGTTCCACATCGGGAGTGACGCTGCCACTGCCATAGATACCCACCGCACCAGATAACTTTCCGACGGCGATCGTCTTTTGAGCGCGCTGGATTCGAACCTTGGCACGCTCGATTTCGGCATAGCTACCAAGGAACACCAGCCCGGCAGCGATCGGCTCGGCGAAGATGCCATGGGTGCGACCGATCATGGGGGTGTGCTGATGAGCGGTCGCTTGCCGTCGCAACGCCGGCAAAAGTTGCTCATCAAGGCCTCGGATAATGATCTGGGTCGCCTCGCGGAGCTGAAGCGCCAGCACGGTATCAAGCACATCGGATGAAGTGAGTCCAAAGTGCAGCCAGCGTGCCTCTGCACCAAGCCGCTCCTCGACATGCTCCAGAAAGGCGAGCAGCTCGTGCTGGGTACGACGTTCAATCTCAGCAACACGGACTGGATCAAGCGGACCATGTTGAGCGGAGAGCTGCCGCAGCCGTGTGGCCGTTCCGGCGGGAATCGGGCTATCCGGTGCAGCCTCAAGCGCGGCGGTTGCGGCCAGCTCGACCTCCAGGAACAGCGCGAGTCGTCGAGACTCGCTCCACAGAGCGGCCAGTTCGGGACGGGTGTAGCGGGCAATCATCGTGAGCAGGTCTTACTACTTACCGTCATCGGGCGAAAGCGGGACGTTGTACGAGCCTTGACGTGGCGGCTCACGCGGCGGCGGAGTCTGCCCTTCGGGAGTCACTGCGTCGGGAGCCGCAGTTGCCGTCGGAATCTCGCCGCGTAAATAGGCCTGTACCAGGGCTGGCTCGGTCGACTCAATGTTGGGACTGCGCTCACCCAGCACCATCAGCAGTCCACCAACGAAAAAATGCAATCCGCCAATACCGAGAGCCACGCTGGAACCAATCGGATCGGCGGACTTGGTTTCGCCCTTGGGCAGATCGAGTGCAGCAGCCATCCCCAGCGTCAGGTGCGGAACACCAAGCGCCAAGATCGTTCCACCGACGAGAAGCAGCGGATTGACCTTGGCTGCGCGCACTCTCGCCAGCTTCATCGGAGTCGCCTCGGCTCGGCGCAGCGTCTCTTCGCTCCACTCGAGAGCACGATAGCGGATCAGGACCGGCGCTCGATCGGCTTCACGCAGCGCAGCCAGTTGGGCCCGGGGCCTCTGCTCGGGCGGTTGGCTCGACACGAGCTCGATCGCCTTGCTCGGCACAAGATACGACTCCGAGAGGGAGCAAGAGGCGCTGACGCACAACAGGCCACACAGAACGCCGCAATTCATCGCGAGCAGTGTAGCAACGACAAAGCTGGCGTAAACGACGGATTATTCCGCGATCGTTGCAGCAGCTACTGAACCGACTTGGCGTCGCGCCAGTAGCTCAGCAGCCAGTGGACCGGCAGCGACGAGAAGCTCGGGCACCCGACCCCGTCGATCACCACGCGAGTTGATCGCCCGCCGCGCCAGCACTTCCTCGACGTGAAGCTCGCGATACAGCGCATAGGTAAGCGGCACTGCCGAATTGGACAACAGCACATGCACACCGCGCTCGCCCAGCACGCGGACCACGTCAGCGAGTCGCTGTTGATCCTCATCGCCAAATCCGCCACCGTTGTAGGCAGTAAACGAGGCGGTGCGGCTCACCGGAGCATACGGCGGATCGCAATACACAAAGTCACCGGACTGACACGCAGCCTCGATATCTTTGAAGCTAGCGACTTCCAGGCAGACCCCGCGCAGCGCAAAGCTGGCTGCCCGCAAATCATTTGGGGCACAGATCTGCGCTTGCTTGTAATGACCAAACGGTACGTTAAACCGTCCCTGGCGATTTTCGCGGAACAGCCCGTTAAAGCAGGTCTTGTTCAGAAAAATAAACCGTGCCGCTCGCTGCACCGGGTCAAGCTGTTTCAGATCAAGCGCCCTAATATTGTAATAGAAGCGCTCGTCATTTTTGAACGTGGACAGAAGCGAGATCAATGTCTCAACTCGGTCCCGTACGATCCGATATGTATTGATTAGTTCGACGTTTATGTCGGTGAGTCGAACCGCTTTGCCATCGAGTCGTTGCTGTTCGCAGAGCGAAAAGAACAACGCACCGCCACCGACGAAGGGTTCGTGATAATGACGAAACGACTGCGGCACCCGATGCAGAAGATCAGGCAGGAGCTGACGCTTACCACCGGCCCACTTCACAAACGGCCGTGCTGGGGATAGGGCTGTCGGCTGTGACACAAACTCAGAAGCATCGCCGATCTCACTTTCTGTTGGAAAGATAAGATCGCTATTGCCTGCGGCCGGAATGGTCAGCGACGACCGATCAGCCGATTCAGAAGTGGTGGCTCCTAGACGCGATGTACGAATGGTTAACGGCGCACTATGTGGAAGTGTGCGCGATGCGAAACCATGTGTGACATCCGCCGATAAGGACACGCAGCCCATGCTATGGGCGCATGACTAGAGCGCAAATTTTTGGCCGTATTTTTTTCAATCGGCCAAGCGCTCCGTCGAGCAGCCTCAGGATTCGGTATGAAAGCTACTGAGCAAACGAATGTAGTTGGCCCGCTCGTAGGCGGATGGATTGGGCGATCGAGCGTGATTCATGCTGCCGCAGAGCTGTGCCATCGATTCGTACTCGTGCTCGGTCAACCAGCGGGTCAGCTCGTCGAGGATTTTGCGCAGATGGCCGGGGCCATGTTTGAGCAGCGCCGACACGATCTGGACCGAATGAGCGCCCGCCATGACGGCCTTCACCGCATCCGTGGCCGAATGAACCCCGCCCGAGCAGGCCAGCGACAGCTCACAGTGCGGCGAGACAATCGCCAGCCAACGCAGCCGCAGCAGGAGTTCCGAAGAATCCGACAAATGCAGATCGAGCCGGTTGTCGAGTGATTCGATGTCGATATCGGGCTGATAGAAGCGGTTGAACAAGATCACACCCCGTGCCCCGGTCCGTGCGATGGCAGCCACGAAGTGTGGCAGGCTCGTATAAAACGGCGACAGCTTGACCGCGATCGGAATCCGCACACTCTTGACCACCGAGGCGATGATCTGAAGCTGGCCGCGCTCGATGTCCGCCGCACTTAGCTCGGGCGAAGACGGCAGCGAATACAGGTTCAGCTCCAAGGCGTGCGCTCCGGCTTGTTCGATCTGACGGGCGTAGTCGAGCCAGCCCCCAGGCGTCGTGCCATTGAGCGAAGCAATCACCGGCACCGCGACGGTGCCACGAATGCGGCGGAGCTGTTCCAAATAGGCATCGGCCCGCAGTGCGAACACGTTCGTCGATGGGAAGTAACTCAGCGCTTCGCCATAGGACTCCGAGTGCCCATCGAGATGACGAGCAGCCCCGAGCGACTCCTGGGTAAGCTGCTCCTCGAACAGCGAGCGCATCACGATCGCGGCCGCGCCCGCATCCTCCAGCCGTTTGACGCTGTCGAGATCATCGGCGAGCGGCGACGCCCCCGGCACCAGCGGATGAGCAAGCGGTAGACCCAAATAGCTTGTGGCAAGGTTCATTGTCCGTGACTCCCTGATTCGACGGGCTTGCCGTCGCTCAGCTTGACCTCTGTCTTGGCACCCGGTGCCTGAATCCGCAAAGTTTGCAGGTGTTCGTACATGGCTCGGCGCATCGCCACGTCGCGCTCCGCAGCTTTGAGTAGCTCGCGATAGCGCTGCGGATCCGCCAACTCGACCATGCGGAAGCGACCCTCGCCCGCCATGTACTGCTGCACCCGCGTCTTACCCGGCGTCGCATCCATCTTGAGCGGCGGTTCACCCACATCGAGCCGCCGTGGATCGAATCGATACAGTGGCCAGACCCCGGAGTCGACCGCGAGCCGCTGCTGCTCGGCCCCTTGCGAAAGATCGTAGCCGTGCGCGATGCAATGGCTGTAGGCGATGATCAGCGAGGGTCCGGGATAGCTCTCGGCTTCGAGGAAAGCCTTCACCGTCTGCGCGTCCTTGGCCCCCATCGCGACGCGAGCGACGTAGACGTGACCGTACATCATCGCGTGCATCCCGAGGTCTTTCTTCGGCAGCTCTTTGCCAGCGGCGGCAAATTTGGCGGCGGCACCGATCGGCGTGGACTTGCTCTGCTGACCGCCGGTGTTCGAATAAACCTCGGTGTCTAGGACCAACAGGTTCACGTCCTGTCCCGACGCGATCACATGGTCGAGTCCTCCAAAGCCGATGTCGTAGGCCCAGCCGTCGCCACCCACAATCCAGACGCTCTTTTTGACCAGGTAGTCTGAAAGCGGAAGCAGGAGCTGCGCCTCGATTCGGGACAAGCGCTGGAGCCGCTGTTTCAGCTCGACAACCCGCGCCCGTTGCTCAGCGATCGCTGACTCGCCATCCTGCTTGGCGGTCAGCAGGCTCGTCACAAGCTCCTCCCCCAGCTCGCTCGCGAGCGACCGCAACAGGCTTTGCGCGTATCCCGCATGCGCATCGAGCGACAGCCGGAAGCCCAAGCCAAACTCGGCGTTGTCCTCGAACAGTGAGTTTGCCCAAGCCGGTCCCCGTCCGTCGCGGTTTTTGCTCCACGGCGTCGTTGGTAGGTTCCCGCCATAGATCGACGAGCAGCCCGTGGCATTGGCCACCATCAGCCGATCGCCAAAGAGCTGAGTCAGCAGCTTCAGATACGGCGTCTCGCCACAGCCCGCGCACGCCCCCGAAAACTCAAACAGCGGCTCTAGGAGCTGACTGCCCTTCACATCCAGATGGACGGTGCGACGGTCGGGCAGAGGCAGGCTCTGGAAGTACTCGAATGTCGTGCGCTCGACGGGCTTGAGCGGCTCGGCGGGCACCATGTCGATCGCTTTGTGACGAGGGTTGCTCTTGTCCTTCGCTGGGCAAAACTGGACACACAATCCACAGCCAGTGCAATCGTCGGGAGCCACCTGCACCCGAAACTTGGTGCCCGGTGCGGCGTCGCGCTCTTTGTAGTCGACCGCATGAAAGCCCGCCGGTGCCAGTGTCAGGTGCTTTTCGTCGAAGATCGTCGTGCGAATCGCCGCATGAGGGCAGATCAGCGCGCACTTGTTGCACTGAATACAAACACTCGCGTCCCACGACGGCATCTGTAGCGCCAAGCTGCGGCGGTCGTAGATCGCGGTGCCGAGCGACCAGGTTCCATCGACGGGAAATGCGCTCACCGGCAGATGATCGCCGTGGCCCGCGAGTAGGAGCGCAGTCACTCGCTGGACAAAATCCGGCGCGGTACGAGGGACAATATCGGGCCGTGGCCGCTGCGAAGTCGGCTGTGCCGGAACGGTGACCTCGACGAGACTTTCGAGCGTGGCATCGATGGCGGCCAGATTGCGGCGGACGACCTCGGTACCTCGCTTGCCATAGGACTTTTCGGCGGCGTGACGAATTTTGGCGAGCGCGATCTCTTTGGGCAGCACTCCCGACAGCGCAAAAAAGCATGTCTGCATCACCGTGCTGATCATCCGCCCGAGTCCCGCCGCCTCGGCAACGCGCTGACCGTCAATCACGAACAAGCGCATCTTGCGAGTGATAAGGAGCGCCTGCACCTCTCGTGGCAGCATGTCGAACGCACGCTCCGGAGACCATGGCGCATTGAGCAGCAGCGTCGCACCGTCCTCAGCGAGTTCTGCGATCTCGTACCGATCCAGGAGCTGCGGCTGATGACAGGCAATGAAGCTGGCGCGTTGAATCTTGTACGACGAACGAATTGGATTAGGTCCAAATCGGAGGTGCGAAACCGTGATCGCCCCGGCCTTGCGTGAGTCGTACACGAAATAGCCTTGGGCAAAGTGGTCGGTTTCCTCGCCGATGATCTTGATCGTGTTCTTATTGCTGCCGACGGTGCCATCCGAACCGAGGCCAAAGAACACGGCCCGCACCACCTCGGCGGGCTCGATCCGCATCGACTCGTCGTAGTCGAGCGAGCGGCGACTGACATCGTCATTGATTCCAACGACAAAATGTCGACGCGGCGAAACCTCGGCCAGCTCGTCAAACACCGCGAGCACCATCGCCGGAGTGAACTCCTTCGACGACAAACCGTAGCGACCGGCAATCACGCGGGGAAGCTGCGGGAACAAGCCATCGCCGACCGCCTCGCTGAGCGCGGTGACCACATCCAAATAGAGCGGATCGCCCACCGCGCCGGGCTCTTTGGTGCGATCGAGGACCGCCACAGAGCGCACCGTCGTGGGCAACGCCGCCGCAAAGTCAGCGACGATCCAGGGTCGAAACAGGCGCACTTTCAGCACCCCGACCCGCTCGCCTCGGTTCTGTAACCACTCGACGGTTTCATGAACGCACTCGGCCGATGAGCCCATCGTCACGATCACGCGCTCAGCCTCGGGATGTCCGACGTAGTCAAACAGCCGATAGCGCCTCCCAGTCAGATCGGCAAAATGCTCGAGCGTCTGGCGAAGTACCGTCGGAAATGCCTCGTAAAATGGATTACAGGCCTCACGCGCTTGGAAAAAAGCATCGGGATTTTGGGCGGTACCGCGCAGCACCGGTCGATCCGGGGTCATCGCCCGCTCGCGCACCGCCGCGATGGCGTCGGCTGAAATCAAGCTGCGGAGCGTTTCGTCGTCGAGCGGCTCAATCTTGGCGATCTCATGCGAGGTCCGAAATCCGTCAAAAAAGTGCAGGATCGGCACTCGAGTCGTCAGCGTCGCCGCATGGGCAATTGCCGCCAGATCCTGCGCTTCCTGCACCGATCCCGCGCACAGCATCGCAAAGCCCGTCGACCGACACGCCATCACATCGGAGTGATCGCAAAAGATCGACAGTGCATGCGTCGCCACCGTCCGAGCAGCGACATGCAAGACCATCGGTAGCAGTTCACCGGCGATCTTAAACATGCTCGGAATCATCAGCAGCAGGCCCTGAGATGCCGTGAAGGTCGTCGCCAGTGACCCTGCCTGGAGCGCGCCGTGAACGGCCCCGATGGCCCCGGCTTCCGATTGCATCTCAACGACGCGAGGCACCTCTCCCCACAGGTTTTTGAAGCCATGGGTCGACCATTCATCGGCCAGTTCGCCCATCGCCGAGGCAGGCGTAATGGGATAAATGGCGACGACTTCGCTCAGCCGATGCGCAACTTTGGCAACGGCTTGCTTCGCATCAACCGTAATTGCGGGCATGTGATCCCTTTTCCGGTGCACGTGCTGGACCAGACCTATGGCTCTCGACGAGAGC